>JBNMIN010000026.1:0-25371 GCA_050873305.1 Oscillospiraceae bacterium | reverse complement strand
CCTTTTCGAAGGTCTTTATCTTTGTGAAGGTCTTGCCGTCATCGGTCGAAACGGAGAGGACAAGAGGAGTACGGACGCCGGGGATACCAACGTTGTTATAAGCCAGGAAGATTCTGCCCTGATCGTCGGTGTCGAGGTCGATACCGCTGTTGTTGTTGGGAAGCTTGGTGGCATAAGCGCGGCACCAGGTCTTACCATTATCATAGGAATCGCTGCGATAGATCTTGCCGACCTTTGTTCTTGTGAACATATGGACGGAACCGTCAGCGGACTGCCAAAGGGTGGGCTGAATCATCGGAACCTTGAACCATGTGCAGTATTTAGAATCGATTTCTGCTGTCTTGGTCCAGGTCTCGCCGTCGTCATTGGAGATATCAACGAAGCATCTGTATTTGTCGTCGATCTCGGTCGAAGCGGGTGCAAGAACGGTGCCGTCTTTAAGTCTGATGGGCTTGTTCTTGACGGGGCCTCTGCCGCCGCTGTTGTCGCCGTGGACAAGCTCTCTGGGAGTGCTCCAGCTTCTGCCGTCGGTCGAGGTTACATAGTAGGTCTGCCAATACTCAGTGGTCTTGCCGACCTTGAAGTAAAGAACGACGGTGCCGTCTTCCTTCTGGAAAAGAACGGGGTTCCAGTGAGCGACATCATCTGCTGCGGAAACAACGATAGGATCGCTCCAGCCGTCCTCTTCGGTACGAACTGAGGTGTAAATCTTAACGTCGTTTTCCTGCTCGGAAGAGCCTCCGAACCAGGCTGCGATAACGGAGCCGTCATCGAGGGGCAGAACCGTTGAAGCGTGGCAGGAATCGGTTATCTTCTTATCGAAGATCATTTCTTTTGTTGCGGAGACGATGATATCATCGCTCGAGCTTTTAGCCATGCCTATGGATGCGAGAGCAAACATGAGGCTGATTGCGACGAGAACTGATAAAATTCTCTTGGTCATTTTACTTCCTCCTAAAAAATTTCCTATATTATGCCGCGTTTCCACAACGCCCAAGAGGGTTTTGAGCGATTGAAAAGCACGTAAAAGCCGCAGGGAAATATTACTTGATCTTTATCTGCCAGTAGGCGATATAGTCTCTTTCATATGTATAAGTGATGTGGATAGTGTCGCCCTTGACAACGACTGCGGGATAAGAGTACTCCGCGAGTCCCGTCTCGAAGGTCTTTATCTTCGTGAAGGTCTTGCCGTCATCAAGCGAAACGGCAAGGGTGAGGGGTGTTCTGATGCCGGGGATGCCGACGGGGTTATAGACGAGGAAAATTCTGCCGCTGTCGTCGGTGTCGAGGTCGATACCGCTGTTGTTGTTCGGCAGGTTGGTCGGATATGCGGTGCACCAGGTCTTGCCGCCGTCATAGGAATCGCTTCTGTAGATCTTGCCGACCTTTGTTCTCGTGAACATGTGAACCGAACCGTCCTTTGATTCCCAGAGCGTGGGCTGAATCATCGGAACTTTGAAGAACCTGAGGAAGCTCGAATTGATTTCGGGAGTTCTGCTCCAGGTCTTGCCGTTGTCGGTCGATATGTCGACGAAGCATCTGTATTTATCATCTATTTCAGTCGAACCGGGCGCGAGAATAGTGCCGTTCTTGAGTCTGATGGGCTTGTTCTTGACGGGGCCTCTGCCGCCGCTGTTGTCGCCGGGGACAAGCTCTTTGGGTGTTGCCCATACCTTGCCGTCGGTCGAGGTCGAGTAATATGTTTTCCAATACTGGGTATTCTTGCCGACCTTGAAATAAAGGGTTATCGTGCCGTCATCGTTCCGGAAGAGAACGGGGTTCCAGTGGGCAACATTCGGATCGGCGGAAACTCTGATTGGTTCGCCCCATTTTCCGTCCGTGCCGCGCACGCTTGTGAGTATCTTGACATCGTCATCGCTCTCGGACGAGCCTGCGAACCATGCCGCAACAACTGTGCCGTTGTCAAGAGGCAGAACGGTTGAAGCGTGGCAGGAGTCGGTGGGCTTTTCGGTGAATATCCACTCTCTCTCTGCGGAGACGATTATCTTCTTGGGGTTTGTTTCAACCGCTGCGGGCTTGCTGTCGTCCGGCTTGGAGGGGACGGTAGTCGAGCCGCTGCTGCCGCCAGATGCGGGCTTCGTGGTGTCGGCAGCGGGGGCTGTTGTCTTGGTGGGATTCTTTCTGATTGAGGGCGCGGCGGAAACGGCGTCGGTGCCGCTCGTCGCGGGCTCGGTCGTCTCGGGTACGGCGGTGGTATCCTCCGCCGCAGGAGCAGTTGTCGCATCCGCCTTGGTGTCGGATGCCGCGGTGGTGTCACTGCTGTCGCTGCCGCTCTTGTCCGAAGCGCAGGCTGCAAATGACAGGATCATAATAAATGCAATGGCTAAAGCTAAAAATCTTTTCATTTCACAAATCTCCGTAGGGTCTCGAATTTTTCCGGTTATCCGGTTCTATAGATGTTTCGAGGCTGCGGATATTCATTACCTGCGCCATATAAGCGGTAATGGAGATCGGCAGCCACCGTTTATATCGCTAAACATTATACATCGTTTCGACAGAAAAAGTCAACTTTTTTTAGTAATATTTAACTAATTTTTATCTGAAATTTCGTTAATTTTATCAATTGAATTACAAAACGCAATTCTTTTGCGGCACATACACAAATTCAGGTATTTTGCATTAATATTCATACTATATATGGGCATGTACATAAAAATCAAAAAAATAAAAAATTCCGCGCCGCCGGGCGATTTTTCGCTCTGCGGCACGGAAATATTATTTATTTGTAGTTTCTCAGAACCTCTTTATAGAACTCTATCGCCGCGCCGATAGCGGAGAGGTCGATGTTTTCGTCGACGCTGTGGACGCTGTTGAACTGCTGCATGTTTATATCGATCGGCGCAAAGCGCAGCGTGCACGGGCAGACGTCGCTCATCCAGCGGGCGTCGGTTCCGGCGGCGAGGACGAACGGGGCAACTGCGGCGTGCGGGAACACATCCCTCGCGCAGCGGCAGACATATTTGAACGCCCTGCTGCCTGTATCCGCCGGGCGGTGGAACTCGTGCCCGTCGGCGGGTTCGGTTATTTCAAGCGCGTATTTCTTCGCGAGCTCTCTTATCTTCTCCATGTCGCCGACAAGATCCTCTTCGTCAATGTATCTTATCAGCGCGCTCGCAGAGCACTCGTTGTCGCGCGGGGTCTTGCCCTTCTTTGACTCGATGCTGCCGAAAACGCAGGTCGTGCCGAGCATCGCCGCCGCCTGGGAGTTTATCTTCGGCATGAGCTTTATCAGCAGCGGCTCGAAACACCAGAGATTCGCGAAGATAAGTCTCAGCGGGAAGTTCATATAGGGCAGGAGCGCCGTGAACATCTCGCGCACCTGCGCCGGCATTTTTATCGTCAGCTTCAGCGCGGAAACCTCGGCGATGAATTTGGAAACTCTGGTCACGGGGTTGTCGCTGAGGGTCAGCCCCTCGGAGTCGCCCTGAACGGCGCGGACATTTATTCTGTGGTAGCCCTTTTCGTGAACGGCTATCATCGCGCACTTGCAGTCTATTCCGTCTATCGGCGCGCTGATGACTCCGCCGCCCTCGTCGATGGCAAGTTCAAATTCGATGCCCTGCTTTTCAAAATATTTCACGGCTTCGTGTATGCCGTCGCCAAAAATCTCTTCGTTGTGTCCCGAGGCAATATACAAGCTGCACGCGGGCTCAAAATCCTCGGCGAGCAGCTCCTCGACTGCGGAGAGCTCCGCGAAGAGCGAAGTCTTTGTGTCTACCGTCCCGCGTCCCCATATCTTTCCGTCGGATATCTCGCCGAACTTCTCGTGAGTCCAGTCGCCCGTCGCGGCAACGACATCGTGATGCGACATGAGCAGTATGTTCCGGCTCTCGTCGCGCCCGGGGATTTTATATACCCAGCAGTCCTCGCTGAAATATTTTATCTCGGCGCGCTCGTGCAGCAGCGGAAACAGCTCTTTTACCGCCGCGCGCAGCTTCGCGAACTCCGTGTCGTCATATATTTCGCGGGACGAGACAGTCTGACATTCTATCATTTTCATCAGCCGTTCGCCGTTTTCGATATCCTCCTGCTCGGTCGTGTAGACCGGCTTTTCGCCTATCGGCTCGGCTTTTTTCGCGGCGAGCGCGGCTCTTATCAGCAGTATACCTATAAATATAACAAGAACTGCGAGCACGGCGAGAAGTACATAAAGTCCCATATCGTTCACCCTTTCTCTTTCTGCCCTCATTTTATCATATCCGTGTCTTTAGTGCAACTTGACTTTTTGGCATATCAGATGATAAAATATAGATACAATAAGTGGCGCATCTGTAGATGCGGCATAATAAAAAACATAAAAAACGGAGGGATTCGGTGAGCAAAGAGGGAAATACGGGCGCGAAGATACACTGCGCCGTATGCGGACGTACGTTTGACGCGGCCGCGGATAAATGCCCGAACTGCTCGGCTCCGGCGTCGCTTTCACAGCCCGTCTCGGAGCCAAGGGAAGAGAAGAGAGAACCTGTATTCGTCTGCACGATATGCGGACATGTCCACGAGGGCAAGGCTGCGCCCGACCGCTGCGAGAACTGCGGAGTCGGCGGTGAACTGATCGAAGAGCGCCGTCCCGCGCTGACAAGAACATGGGTCTGCACGGTCTGCGGGCTTAAAATAAAGAGCGAAAATGCGCCCGAGAAGTGCCCTAAGTGCGAGTCGCCCGCCGAGCTGTTCAAGGCTCAGAAGGACGGCATCGCGCGTATGCGCTGCTCGATATGCGGCTTTGAAATCGAGGGCGACACAGCGCCCGACCGCTGCGAAAACTGCGGCGTTGACGGGGACATGTTCGAGCCCGTGAAAAACTGACGGAGAGACTTATATGAACGTACTTGTTATAGACGGACAGGGCGGCGGAATAGGCAAGCTGCTCGTTTCCGGGATAAAAAGCGAATATCCGGACTTCTTCGTGACCGCCGTCGGCGCGAACAGCATCGCGACCTCTGCCATGCTCAAGGCGGGCGCCGATGCCGCCGCGACGGGCGAAAACGCAGTATGCGTCGGGTGCCGCAAGGCGGATGTCATAGCGGGTCCCGTCGGCATAGTCATAGCCGACGCGCTGCTCGGCGAGATAACGCCGAAGATGGCGGCGGCGATAGGTCAGAGCGGCGCAAAGCGCGTGCTCGTCCCTGTCAACCACTGCGACAATATAGTCGTCGGCGTCGGGGATATCCCGATGGCGAAGCTCGTTCAGACTGCCGTGAAAGAAATCGGAAAAGGGTCTTGATTTTCTCTTGAAATGTGATATAATAATCGCGATCTCATGAAGGGATTGGGCTTTCAGAAGAGAGCGAAGATTTTTTTAAAATAACGTGAAAACATTACCGCGAGGGTAACTGCGCTTCCAGGAGGGAGTGCCGTACCCCCGCTTTTTGTTTTTTGAAAGGACGATCCCCATGACAAACAAGAATTCAGTGAGAATCAGAAAGATGGTCATAACCGCGCTGTGCGTCGCGCTGTGCATCGTGCTGCCCATGGCGTTCCACATGGTCAAAAACGCCGGAACGATATTCCTGCCGATGCATATCCCGGTGCTTTTGTGCGGACTTATCTGCGGCTGGCAGTACGGACTCGTGTGCGGTCTGCTCGGTCCCCTGCTCTCGTCGCTTTTGACCCAGATGCCGCCGATGGCTATCCTGCCGTCGATGATGGCGGAGCTCGCAGTCTACGGCGCGGTGACGGGACTTATGATGTATGCGTTTAAATATAAGACTACATATCTCTCGCTCTACACGAGCCTCATTGTCGCGCTCATCTCCGGGCGCGTCGTTTCGGGCATACTCAAAGCCCTCATCTTCTCTGCAGGAAACTATTCGTTCTCCGTCTGGGTGACTGCGTCGTTTGTCACCTGCCTGCCGGGTCTCGCTATCCAGCTCGCGATAATCCCGACCCTCGTGAAAGTTCTCGCCAAAGCAAAGCTCCTGCCGCGCAGACAGGCGCAAAAACAGGCTTGACTTTGAATTTTCTTCGGGGTATAATAATCCCATATTACAAAGGCTGTGACGAAGAACACGGATCTTTTCGGGACGATCAGAGAGGGAAATGTTTGCTGCGAGTTTCCTTCGTCCGCAGGGTCTATTCCGCTTTCGAGCCGCAGGGCGATGAGTCCTGCCGCGTGCCCGCGTTATGGGCTGAGAGTTAAACACAAGGTGGTACCGTGCTTATTGCACCCTTGGGACGGCGGGAGCCGTTCTGAGGGTGTTTTCTATTAAATATGATGCAGGAGGATATAAAATGCTGGATCTCAGATTTGTCAGAGAAAACCCCGAAATAGTCAAAGAAAACATCAAAAAGAAGTTTCAGGATCAGAAGCTTCCGCTCGTCGACGAGGTCATTGAGCTCGATAAGCTCTGCCGCGCCGCAAAGGGCGAGGCTGATGAGCTGCGCGGCAGCCGCAACCGCCTGTCGAAGCAGATAGGCGCGCTCATGGCGCAGGGCAAGCGCGACGAGGCAGAAGAAGTGAAGGCTCAGGTCAGCGCGAACGCCGCGAGACTTGCCGAACTTGAGAAGCTCGAAGAGGAGCTCGGCGAGAAGATAAAGAAGATAATGATGGTCATCCCGAACATCATAGACCCGAGCGTGCCGATAGGCCGCGACGACAGCGAGAATGTTGAAATTCAGCGCTTCGGCGAGCCCGTGGTGCCCGATTTCGAGGTGCCGTATCACACCGAGATAATGGAGAAGATGAGCGGCATCGACCTCGACTCCGCAAGAAAAGTCGCGGGCAACGGCCTCTATTATCTCATGGGCGATATCGCCAGACTCCATTCGGCAGTTATTTCATATGCGCGCGATTTCATGATCGACCGCGGATTTACCTATTGCGTGCCGCCGTTCATGATAAGAAGCGATGTCGTCACCGGCGTTATGAGCTTCGCCGAGATGGACGCGATGATGTATAAAATCGAGGGCGAGGATCTCTATCTCATCGGCACGAGCGAGCATTCGATGATAGGCAAGTTTATCGATACAATAATCCAGCCCGAGACTCTGCCCCTGACCCTCACGAGCTACTCCCCCTGCTTCCGCAAGGAGAAAGGCGCTCACGGCATAGAAGAGCGCGGCGTTTACCGCATCCACCAGTTCGAGAAGCAGGAGATGATAGTCGTCTGCGAGCCGGAGGACAGCAAGATGTGGTTCGACAAGCTCTGGCAGAACACGGTCGATTTCTTCCGCACTCTCGATATCCCGGTGCGCACCCTCGAGTGCTGCTCGGGTGACCTCGCGGATCTCAAGGTCAAGTCTATAGATGTCGAGGCATGGTCGCCCAGACAGAAGAAGTATTTCGAGGTCGGCTCCTGCTCGAACCTCGGCGACGCACAGGCGCGCAGGCTGAAAATACGCATCAACGGCAAGGACGGCAAGCACTTCGCACATACGCTCAACAACACCGTTGTCGCCCCGCCGAGAATGCTCATAGCGTTCCTCGAAAACAACCTCAATGCCGACGGCAGCGTCAATATTCCCGAAGCCCTCAGACCGTATATGGGTGGCAAGGAGAAAATAGGCGGCTGAGAATAACAGCATATAAAATCAAAAGCCATAATTCACTTTTCAAAGTGGATTATGGCTTTTTGCTGTTTTGTGCGGGCCGAGCAGCGGAGCTGTTTACACAGATTTTACTTTCGCTTTACCAAAAGTCGGTTGATGCTTCGGCTTCCTGCGGGTTAAACTGATAACGGAAGGGAGAAACCGGGCATATAAAACAACGAAAACGCACGCGCCCGGCAAATAAAGTCATGAAAGAAACCAATGCCGCCGAGAAGGGCGGAAGCTTTTTCGAAAAGCACGCAGAGATATGGAAATTCATAAAATTCACTTTTGCAGGCGCGTCCTCGTCGCTGATAGAGCTCGGCGTGTTCGCTCTGCTCCAGTATGTCGTGTTCAAGTCCCTCAACGATGTCCCCGTGACGGACAGCCCCATTCTCGCGTTTCTCGGCGTCGAGTATAAGGGCTATATGTATTCGTATTTCATCTCGACCGTCGTCGGCTACGCGATAGCGTTCGTTATGAACAGAAAGATAACTTTCAAGGCGGATGCGAATCCGCTGCTCTCTACTGTTTTGTATGCGATAATGGTCGTTTGCACGATTATTTTCAACACCTGGTTCGGCGCATTCCTCGGCACGCTCATAAAGAACAGCGGCCGCAGCAACGCGCTCATCGAGCTGCTGACAAAGGTCGTCGTCATGACCGTGCCGACCCTCTGGACATATCCGCTCAACAGGTTCGTTATCCACAGAAAGAAAAAGCCCGCTGCAGAACAGGGGGAGTGAATATGCGCTTCAACTCCGACGGAAAATTTAAAATAATGCAGATAACCGATATCCAGGAGATACCGGATGTGTCGCTCGACACGATAAAGCTTATCAATGCGGCTCTCGAAGAAGAGAAGCCCGATCTCGTCGTGCTCACAGGCGATCAGATAAAGGGCTACGGAGTCTCATATAAAGGCAAGGGCGACGCACTAATAGAGAGCGTTGCAGAGACTATCGGCAAGCTCTTAAAGCCCGTGACCGACAGGCATATTCCGTTAGCCGTCACTTTCGGCAACCACGACAGGCAGGTTGGGATAAGCAACAAAGACCAGTTTGAAAAAATATACAAAGCCCTGCCCGGATGCGTGGGAGAGCAGGCTGAGGGCATCGACGGAGGCGGAACATATAATATACCGATCTTGTCCTCCGACGGCGAACGCACCGCGTTTAACCTCTATCTTTTCGACAGCGGAACTGACGCGAAGGGCGGCGGATATGAGCCGTTTGACCCGCAGATAATAGACTGGTATAAGAAAAAGCGCGACGAGCTGAAAGCCGAAAACGGAGATTACATTCCGTCCCTCGTGTTCCAGCACATACCGATGTTCGAGCACTACGATGTCCTCAAAAAAGTCGGCAAGCGCGAAAAGGGCGCGATACCCGCGTTCAGAATACACAAGGGCGAGCATTATAAAATAGACGAAACCAAGTGCGTCGAGGGTTCTGTATTATTGGAGCCGCCGTCGATACCGGATATCAACACCGGCGAGTTCGAGGCGCTCAGCGAAAAGCGCGATGTGCTCGGAGTATATGTCGGTCACGACCACAAAATTCATATGTCGGAAAGGTCGGCAATATCGATGTAGGCTTCACTCAGTCGGCGGGCTTCAATGTCTACGGCAACGGAAAACAGCGCGGCGTGCGCTGCTTCGTCCTCGACGAAAACGATCCGCGCAATTATAAGACATATACTAAAACCTATGAGCAGCTCTGCGACGGCAAGCTCAACACGCCGATAAAAGACGCGATATGGCGCGTAGTTCCCACGACCGTGGACATGGCAAAGCCGATGATAGCAAAGGCGCTTGCCGCTCTTGCGGCAGTTGTCGCGCTGATAGTCATAGTCGTCAAATTTCTTTAAACAGACAACTTCTATTTTCATCATGACTCTTCTGCGAAGCCCCGGGGTGACATCCTCCCGGGGCTTTGCGCATTAAAAAAAAGACTGCCGCAAGGGCAGTCCTTTAATACTATTTATCTTTTTGCGCCGGAGACCACGAATTTTTCATCGTCCGAAACGGCGACATCAACATCAAAATACGGCGCGAACACTGCTGATAATTCCTCGGCAGTCAGCATCTCGCGCGAGACGCTGTCAGCTCTGCCCTTGTGGTGCATACGCAGCGCGTCAAGGCTCATGCCGTGCGCCACGGTCAGCCGTCCGCCGCTTTTAAGCCAATGGGACAGCCGCTCAACGAGCCTCTCCGGGCTTTCGAAATGCGGGAATGCGTTATACACAACGCAGCAGTCACACAGGCGCTCGACGGGAATCTCTTCAACATCGCCGCAAATCACCTCGACCCTCTGGTCATGCATCTTCGACGCGGCTATCCGCGCCATCTGTGCCGAAATGTCAACGCCGATAACGCGCTCCGCGCCGCGCGCGAGGTAATACGGGAACATAACTCCCGTGCCGCAGGCAACGTCGAGCACGACGGAGTTTTCTTTCACTCCGGCGGCGTCAAGTATGAAATTTATCTTTTCGTCGCTCTTTATCATGTTGGCGTCCCACTCGGGCGCCATGCGGTCAAAGAACGCGGCTATCTCTTTTTTGTTCATGCGTCAGTCTCCCGAAATTTATGCTCATATGATACCACAAGACCGCGCAATTATCAATATGGGCGGGGATAAAACTGCCTGCGGAATTGGCGATACAGAGCGGTAATTAATTTTTTGAGCGGACATCGGTGTGCGAAAATAGATACAGTGACAAACTGGTGATTTGCAGCGGAATCTATTTAGGCTCCCCTGTAGGGGAGCTGGCTCGGCGTAAGCCGAGACTGAGGGGTTAGTTTCGCCGAAGCTCGGGATATGATTTGCAGGGTGCGTGCCGGTAGAGTGGTACAAATCTCGCGGGCGGATGATATCCGCCCCTACACGATTGTGATGATTTATAATATTACTTTGGCTGTTTATAGTCGATATTTGCTGTACTGATTTTATACGCTTTCACGCTTCAAATTTTGAAAATCTCAGAAGCTTGCTGTTGACAAATGCGCTGTATCGGATTATAATACTTCAAAAATGAACTGTCTAAATTTGAAGTGAGATGATAGCATGAACATGGGAGTCGACTTCCCGAAGAAACTTGCGGCGGCATATAACGCAGTCTGCAAGCCGCTCTGCCGTGAGCTGAACATACCGCAGACAGCGTTTGATATCCTGATGTTTCTCGCGAACAACCCGGATTACAGCACCGCAGGCGACATAGTCAATGTCAGGAAGATAAAGGCGAATCTCGTCTCCGTCAATGTCGAAAAGCTTGCAAAAGACGGCTATATTGAACGCACGAATATCGAGGGCGACAGGAGAAAAATACGCCTCTCGCTGACCGAAAAGGCTCAGCCGATAGTCGGGTGCGGGAGGCAGCTCCAGCAGTCGTTTTTCGATATGCTGTTTGAAAACACGACGGACGAAATGAAAAAGAACTTCACCGAGACGGTCGGGATTATTGACCGCAATCTCGATGAGATGCTCAAAGGGTGAGAGAAATGAAAATATTTATAACGGTACTTGTAACATTCTTCGCCGGAATGGGCGCGGGGCTTGGCACGGGCTTTGCCGGCATGAGTGCGGCGGCGGTCATAAGCCCGATGCTCATAACCTTCCTCGGGATGGATCCGTATATGGCGGTCGGCATCGCGCTCGCCTCAGATGTGCTCGCGAGCGCCGTCTCGGCATACACATACGGAAGGAAAAAGAACCTTGATATCAAAAACGGACTTATTATGATGGCGACCGTCCTCGCGTTCACCGTCGTCGGCAGCTATCTCGCGAGCCTGCTCCCGTCGGCGACGATGGGCAGTTTCTCGGTCATAATGACATTCCTGCTCGGCATAAAATTCATCGTCCGCCCGGTCATGACGACGAAAGAGGCGATGGAAAAAGTCCCGGCGAAAAAGCGCGCGATACAGTCCGTTATCTGCGGAACGATAATCGGACTCATCTGCGGATTTGTCGGCGCGGGCGGCGGCATGATGATGCTGCTTATCCTCACAACAGTGCTCGGATATGAGCTGAAAACCGCAGTCGGCACGAGCGTATTTATCATGACTTTTACTGCGCTCACCGGCGCGATATCGCATTTTGCAATAGGCGGAATGCCCGACATGACAGTGCTTATCCTCTGCGTCGTGTTCACACTCATCTGGGCGCGCATCGCCGCAGTATTCGCAAACAAGGCTCAGCCCAAGACCCTCAACCGCGCGACCGGCGTCGTCCTCGTCGTGCTCGGAATAGTCGTGTTCGTGTTCTCGCTGATAAAATGATATAATTATGACACAAGCCCGCGCACAGTGTTTTTTCTGTGAGCGGGCTTGAATAACTTAATATGGATTGCAGACTCCGCAGGGTTCATAGCCGTTTTTTATAGCGTCTCCGCGTGAAATCGCGTGTTTGCTTTTCAGAAAGCGGCATCCTTCCCTGTGATATTTCGTTCCGGTGTCGGTTATATACACGGTCCCCGAAGAATTGCTTCCGGAAGAGTAATTGTGTTTGGCGGTAGT
This sequence comes from Oscillospiraceae bacterium, assembly GCA_050873305.1. Taxonomy (GTDB): domain Bacteria; phylum Bacillota; class Clostridia; order Oscillospirales; family Acutalibacteraceae; genus CAG-177. Next base: position 13,313 of record JBNMIN010000026.1, on the reverse strand, counting down.
CTGACGGGTCGAACTGCTTTTATTTGTAGTCTTCGAGTTTGAACTGTACGCTTTTGAAGTCGCGGCGGATTGATTTGTTGTTTTGACAGCGGTTGTAGATAGCTCGGTCGGTTTTGTGGTCGAGGGCGCGGCCGTTGTTGCTTCGGCAGTTGGTTCTGCGACTGCTTCTTCTGTTGAGTAGTTGGTTTGCAAACTGTCATCTGAAAAAGTGTTATTTGCACCATTGATGTAGCCGGAAGACTTTTCCGGGAGCGATATATCCGAAAAGACCGTCGCCACTATGCCAACCGCAAAAGCTGCAACAAGGGAAATGCAAGCGAAAGCTAAAAGTATTTTTGCGCCTCTTTTGCCGATAAGAAGATTCTTTTTCTTAATTGCTTTACTCAGGTTGCTGCAAATATCGGATAACTCTGACTCTACACTTTTGATATTAGCTTTTAGATCTTTTTTATCGCTGAGCTTGTCCTTTAACTCGTACCACTTATATTGTTCCGAGAGCGATTCGAGAGAGCTTTTGAGTTCGTTGATTTTTGCCTGCAGGTCAGATTTTTTGACTTTAAGTGCGCGGATTTCCTCGTTCAGAAGACCAAGTTGCTTTTTATACTCTTCTTTGCGTTCTTTGAATTTTTTCATTTTTTGTTTCCACCTCATAAAACCGAAATTAAAGCCGCTTGAATATTGGTTTGGTTATAAGGAATTTGCTGATTCAATTATAGTACGATTTATTGGACAAAGCAACTATTTTTGTAGACGAGAATTTCATTATTTTTGCCTTGCGAATCTTATTGACAGAAAAATCTATTTATGTTATAAGTTGTATGATTTCATGCGGCGCTGCGCCGCGCAGACAAGGAGAACCCGAATGTATTCGTTTTTGCTTGTGCTTATCTATATCGCCTTCATCAGCCTCGGGCTGCCCGATTCGCTTCTCGGCTCGGGCTGGCCGGTCATGCATCTTGAACTCGGCGTGCCGATATCGTATATGGGCATTGTATCCATGGTAATATCCGGCGGAACGATTGTGTCGAGCCTGATGTCAGATAGGCTCAACAGAAAGCTCGGCACGCGGATAGTCACGGTGATGAGCGTGTTCCTGACGGTCATTGCGCTGTTCGGCTTCTCTTTTTCGAGCCGTTTCTGGATGCTTATTGTTTTCGCCGTGCCTTACGGGCTCGGAGCGGGCGCGATAGACGCGGCGCTCAACAACTATGTCGCCCTGCACTACAAGGCGAAGCACATGAGCTGGCTGCACAGCTTCTGGGGCGTCGGGACGATAGTCAGCCCGTTCATCATGGGCTATGCGCTGTCAAACAAGACATGGAACAGCGGCTACCGCATTGTCGGCGCGATACAGCTCGCTATAGCGATACTCCTGCTCGTGACCTTGCCGGTGTGGAAAGTCAACAAGACGGCGGACGAGACGGAGAAAAAGAGCGTCGGACTCGTCGGCGCGCTGAAAATAAAGGGCGTGCCGTTCCTGCTCATCGGCTTCTTCGCCTACTGCGCCGCAGAGGCGACCGCTATGCAGTGGGCGAGCACATATTTCGTTGAAGTCAAGGGCATATCCGCAGAGCGCGCGGCGACATTCGCGTCTCTATTCTATATAGGCATCACCGTCGGGCGGTTCATAAGCGGCTTTATCACCGATAAGCTCGGCGACCGCAGAATGATAATTATCGGAACATCAATACTTATCTGCGGCGTATGCCGCCTCTTCGTCCCGATCAGCTCGTATATACTTGCCGCCGCGGCGTTTATTATAATAGGTCTCGGCTGCGCGCCGATATATCCGTGCATCATTCATTCCACGCCGAACAACTTCGGGGCGGAAAACTCGGGTGCTATAATCGGAATACAGATGGCGAGCGCCTATGTCGGCTCAACATTTATCCCGCCCGTCTTCGGTCTCCTCGGCAACTCGATAAGCTTTAAAATAATGCCGATATATCTGATCTTTTTCTTCGTCCTGATGATAACAATGATTGAACTTACGTTCAGGATAACGGGGAAAAACAGAGTGAAATAAAATCAGCCCCGCTTCGAAAGAAGCGGGGTTTGCGATTTGTGTAATTTGTCGGTACTATGTCAACCGTGCGTTACGCTTTTGAACATAAGCCAAAAGTTCTTGTTGTGTGTTAAGTCTATATTGCCTTTTTGTTCAATTCCCATATTTTTGCTTTCTTGGGAAGTGTATATCGCTTCATTTTTAATTTTTGCCGCCCGGGCAAACATATATTTTTATAAAGCAATACTCTATAGTTTACAAAACAGATGTTGCAAACCTTCAAAAGAATGGTACAATAAATATAAATCAATTTCGAAACATTGATCTTCGGTCAATGTCAGAAGCACTTCTTCTGATGAAATCAGCAGGTACATACAATGGGATCAACGCTCTCGTTTTATGCCTTGCCGAGCAAAATGTTCGGCTTTGAATTATATCATGCGGCTAAAGGCATAAATAAATTTATATGCGAATTTATAAGAAATGTTATTAAACTCGCAATCTTTTTTCCGTGATTTGCCGTATTGACAATTGTATAATTATAACATCAGAAATAACTTGATTAAGCGATAAGTAAAAGGAGGCACTATGGCATACAGCGAGCTGATAAAGAACTTCAACCGCACCCGTGATTACATGCGTGAGTTCTATGTTTACGGCTTCAAAAGCCGGGATGAATACAATAAAAAAAGCGCTCGCTCGTATGACGATGAGCGCCGCCGCATGGAGAGCTGGTTGGGAGATTATATGCAGTTTCGGCGGAATTCCGACGGAAAGAACATATTTATTTCCATTGACAGCCGGGTTTCTCACCATAATCCGTTATATACGGCCTGGAAAGCAAAGAGCTTTACCGACGGTGATATTACACTTCACTTCATCATTTTTGATATTCTATATTCCCCCGAGGTTGTTTTGCCACTGAATGATATCATGGACAGGATGGATGATTATCTTCGGCGATTCAAAGCGCCGAAGGTCTTTGATGCATCAACAGTACGCAAAAAACTCAACGAATACATATCCGAGGGACTTATTGCGGCCGAAAAACGCGGCAAAACAATGTATTATTGCCGAACGGAATCGGAGAATTGCTGCAATACGGACATTTTGGATTTCTTTTCCGAGGTGTCTGCGTGCGGAGTTATCGGTTCATATCTGCTCGATAGAGAAGCTGAGCATAGCGAATATTTTGCCTTTAAACACCACTATATTACAGGCGCAATGGACAGCGAGATCATTTGTTCCTTGTTGGCTGCTATCTATAAGAAGCGAAATGTCACGCTTGAGACTGTCAACCGCCGCAAGGACAGAGTCTCCGAAAGTCATGTAGTTCCGCTGAAAATTATGTTCAGCGTGCAAAGCGGCAGACAGTATCTTATGGCATATACTCCGCAGTTCAAAAGAATTACGGCATTTAGGGCGGATAATATCGTGTCAGTCAGGCTCGATGAGCCTTGCGGAAATTTTGACGCACTGCATGACAAGCTTGATGGGATGCTGACCCATATGTGGGGAGTCAGCACGCAGAGCACTTCCGGCGACCGAATGGAGCATGTGGAGTTTACTGTAAGATATGATGCGGACGAGGGATACATTCATAGACGACTGGAACGTGAAAAACGTTGCGGAACAGTAGAAAAACTGGATTCCGGCACGAGCAGGTTCTCGGCGGATGTTTTCGACGCGAGTGAACTTGTTCCGTGGATCAGGACATTTATTTGCAGAATAGTCAACTTCAGCTTTTCCAACAAAGCTCTTGAGACCCAATTTCAAAATGATCTGAATGAAATGTATGCCCTTTACGGTCTTGGAGGCGGTGATGCCGTATGATATTCAGCGAACTTTACAGCACATATTACAATACTGTGGCACGGATTCTGAAGGCGGCCACGGAGCACCCGCTTCAAAAGAATGAACTTCGTTCTATTGTTGAGAAATACGCCTTTGAAGAGAGTATTCTGAGTATCGAACCGGCTCTTATGGAAGAACGTTGGCAGCTGCTGAATCCGGACGGTTCAACAGCGCTGAAGCATACGCCGACGCTTCCGCTGACACTGCTGGAGAAGCGTTGGCTAAAGACGATTTTTCAGGATCCGAGAATGAAGCTCTTTACCGATGAGGCGAATTGCTTCCCGGAAGTTGAGCCGCTTTTCAGCCTTGACGACGTGCTCATTTTTGACAAGTACTCCGATGGCGACCCATATACGGATGAAGGCTATATCGGCAATTTTCGTCTGGTGATGGACGCAATGCGGAAGCGGTATCCGCTGAGTGTTGATACAACGAACCGAAATGGAGAGATAATCCATACGGTTCTTATGCCGGAATATCTTGAATATTCCGAAAAGGATGATAAGTTTCGACTGATCGGCTCCGGACACAAGGGCGGCAGGACTGTCAACCTTGCCCGAATCGTACACATCGAGCCGTATGACGGACCGCTTGAAATCAACACTGCGAAGAAACCGCGGCAAAAAAACAGGACGGTTCAGTTCGAACTTGTTGATTCCAGAAATGCGTTGGAAAGAGTGCTGATGCATTTTGCACATTTTGAAAAGCAGGCGGAAAAGCTGGATGAGAACCGCTATCGTGTGACGGTTACATATGACGGGGATGACGAGACAGAGCTTGTTATCCGTATGCTGTCCTTTGGTCCGATGGTGAAGGTAACTGCACCGCAGCACTTTGTGGAGCTCATGAAAGAAAGACTTATAAACCAAAAAAGTTGCGGGCATTGAGTTGTTCGCAACTTTTTTTCCGTGATAATGGAAGAAATAGCCTGTAAAATGGCAGATGTAAACAGAAAGACGCACACAGCAATTTAATTATTCTGTTGAAAACCGCTCTGTACGGAGCCGTTTTTAATTATAAAACCCAAGGCGGCGTCTTGAAAAGGCATGGACGGGTGTTTATTGACAGCAGAATTTTGAATTTAGATATTCAAGTTCCGGAAGTGCCCTCTGTTGAAAAAGATGCGTACAGCAACTAAAAGAATCTGCAGCAGCTCAGTTAATGAGCACCTGCTTTGTAAGCAGGCTGTTGCCCGGTGAGATCCCGGGCTTGCATTAAAACGCATCTTGTTCTTAAGAACGCATAGGCAAGACCGACAGCGGAGAACCGATAACTTCAGCTTACGGTGAGTTCGATTTTGCCAAGCGGATTGCGTCTTACATACGATGCCGGTAGCTCAGCGGTTGAGTGGGGATTCAAAATCCCCGTGAGGCAGGTTCGACTCCTGTCCGGCATCCAAACAAAAGGCCTCAACAGCAAAGCGACGATAGCTAAGTGGTTAAAGCGGGTGACGGAAAAATCACCTTTTCGTGGGTTCGAATCCCACTCGAAACGGGGCCTTGTTTTTTGAAAATCACATTGATGAGACATAATTGGATATGCGGCTGCGTGACTGCCAGGTTGAACTGAATTGCCGCACATGATGGAATGAGAGCTTTCACATGTATGCCGGACGAAATCACGCTTCCGCCTCTGCCGTTACAGTCAATCAATGAAAAAAAGCACAGACAGCAAGCTTTTTATTTTTGATATTAATATTATAATGAAACGGTGCTTTGTGATTTTTACTTTTGTAAATTTGAATTTAAACACATAAAAAGGAGTGAGTTTCATGCTCGACTACATAAAGCAGGAAGCGAATATAACATTAACCGAAAACGGCGCGGCCGCATATGAGTCAACCGGCTCTGAGTGCTTAGATTTCTTTGCCTCGGTTGGCGCGCTTCGACGCGAAAGTAATGCGAAGATCATTGCAGGATTTGTCCGCGCGTATGCCGAAAACCCGGATGCCGCCATGAAGCTGCTCTTCTATGCAAGAGATATCAGAGGCGGCCTTGGAGAGAGACGGGTTTTCCGTGTTATTTTGACTTGGCTTGCCGCAAACGAGCCTGCATCTGTAAAAAAGAATCTGAAATATATAGCGGAATACGGTCGCTATGACGACCTTCTTTCGCTGATGGACACTCCCTGCGAAAAAGAGATGCTTTCCGTTGTGGAGAAGCAGTTTTTCAATGACCTGAAAGCGCTGAAAGAAGACGGCGAGGTTTCTCTTCTGGCGAAATGGCTGCCCTCCGTGAATGCATCCAATGCGCAGACGAAGTCTCTGGGGAAGAGAATCGCAAAAGCGCTTGGACTCTCTGACGCGAAATACAGAAAGGCGCTGTCAGCGCTTCGGGCGAAGATACGCATCATAGAGAACAATCTTCGGGAGAAAGACTACTCGTTCGATTATGAAAAACAGCCGTCAAGAGCCATGTTCAAGTACAGAAAGGCTTTCTGGCGGAATGATGCTGAACGCTACAATGCGTTTATTCATGCTGTAGGCTCCGGAGAAGCCGCCTTGCATGCCGATAATGTTGCTCCGTATGAACTGGTTGAACCGTATTTGAATACCGGATGGTACGGAAACGGAGAGAGCTTTATGCGGGATATTTCAGCCAATGAAAAGGCTGCGCTGAATGCAACATGGGCTTCGTTGCCTGATTTCGGCAGCGATGAGAATGTGCTTGCCGTTATCGATACATCAGGCTCCATGTATTGCACTCTCAAACCCATTCCGGCGGCGGTGGCCTTGTCGCTGGGTCTGTATTTTGCGGAGCACAACACCGGAGCCTTCAGGAATCATTTTATCGAGTTTTCCAGCCGCCCGCGCTTGATTGAAATCAAGGGCGACACATTTGCCGATCGGCTTCGGTATGCAGCGTCCTTTAATGATATCGCCAACACAAACCTCGAGGCGGTGTTTAACTTGATTCTTTATGCGGCAGTGAGAAATCATGTTCCGCAGTCGGAGCTCCCCGCAAAATTGATTATCATTTCGGATATGGAGTTTGATTCCTGCGTTGACAATGCATCTGCGATAAATTTTAAAGCCGCCAAGAAAAAATTTGCTGTCTATGGGTATCAGCTGCCCCAGATTGTTTTCTGGAACGTTGCCAGCAGGAACCGTCATCAGCCTGTCACAAAAAACGAGCAAGGTGTCGTATTGGTTTCGGGTGCAACTCCCCGCATTTTCTCTATGATTGCGGGAGGGGTCATTTCTCCATACACATTTATGATGGAAGTGCTGGAAAGTAAGCGCTATGCACAAATCGCGGCATAGTTTCGCTATGGGCAGGTCGGCCGCACCCTGCCTGTCTTTGAGAGGAAGATAAATATGTTTGAAATACAAGGAAAGATAAACACTGCAATCTGCTACGCCAAAGTCGTTGAAGACGGCGCAATCGAGCAGATTCGCAGAATGTGCGACTATGAGCTGACGAAAAACAGCCGGGTTCGTATTATGCCGGATGTCCATGCCGGTAAGGGCTGCACAATCGGAACTACGATGACGGTGGTTGATAAAGCTTGCCCCAACATTGTCGGCGTGGATATCGGATGCGGTATGTACACCGTAAGGCTTGCTGAAAAAGAGCTGGATTTTGAGCGAATAGACGAAGCTGCGCATTATATTCCCTCCGGAATGAATACATGGGAGGGACGCGCAGAAAGATTTGATTTGACCGTTCTCAGGTGCTTTCGATCTCTGCGCGATACCAAACGGCTGGAGCGTTCGCTGGGAACACTCGGCGGCGGGAATCACTTTATAGAAATTGATAAAGCATCAGACGGTACATATTATTTGGTGATTCACTCGGGAAGCAGGAATCTGGGAAAACAGGTTGCTGAGATCTATCAGCAGCTTGCCATTGATCTTCATTCCGGAAAGGAAGACTATTTCAAAAGAAGAGACGAGCTTATCCGTACTTATAAGGCAGAGGGCAGACGCGGCGAAATACAGCAGGCTCTGAAGGAACTCGAGAAAGATTATAAGACCAGAAAACCGGATGCGCCGGAGGATCTTTGCTGGCTCTACGGAACATTTCTTGAAGATTATCTTCATGATGTTGAGGTCTGCCAGCAGTTTGCCAAAAGAAGCAGAGAAAAAATGGCAGAGATACTTCTTGAGAGAACAGGCATGACTGGAGTGGACTCTTTTCACACTATTCACAATTACATAGATACCGGAGAAATGATTCTCCGCAAGGGGGCAATCGCCGCCCACGCCGGCGAGAAGGTTCTGATTCCGATCAATATGCGTGACGGTTCCGTCGTCGCGGTGGGAAAGGGAAATCCCGAATGGAACTACTCGGCGCCACATGGGGCTGGACGAATCATGTCGCGAAGCAAAGCGAAAGAATTGATTGACCTCGAGACATATAAAGCGTCTATGGAAGGGATATACACAACATCTGTGAATGAGCAGACGATCGATGAGGCTCCGATGGCATATAAGTCGCTCGGGGATATCATTGATGTCATCCGGGAATCGGTGGATGTCGTGGATATCATGAAACCTGTTTATAATTTTAAGGCTGCGGACGATGAACCGCTGTGGAAGAAAAACAAGACAGCTTCTGATGAATGAAATCCGGGCAATTATAAAAGGCAGCTTTATATTGTTGACTCTAAATAAATTGTGCTTTCATGAAAGGCGCAATGAATATAATTGGACTTTGTCAGGGCTATTAAAATAAAAGACGGCATAAAACTGTGCCGTCTTTTTAAGCTTATTCGCTTTTGATTCGTATAATTATTTCCTTGCGATCGGGGTCAACTATATTTTCGGCTGTATGTTTTCCTGCCGTTTTGGTCGCCATTTCCGATATTTTTGTTTCTGTCGATGTCCTGATTTTGTGATGATATAAAAGCTATTGATTAAAAAACAAAAACCACTTGCTTTTGCAAATACTTTTTCTGGTTATAGGGTGTATGGCAGAAGTGAGAGCGACACCCGCAAACACATTGAAAATACTACATTTTTACGGCACGAACGCACGGGCCTATTACTAAAAAAGCAATCCGCCTCTGTATTGCACATGGGCGGATTTGCTTATTTGTCATACGGTACTCTGAAATAGTCCAAATACTTTTTGAATCTGTCCTGTGCGGATAGGCAGGTATCGCGCAGGTAGCCGCGCTCGTTCTGCCATTCCTTCAAGCCGCGGTAGTAGAACATCTTGACGTCGTCCTCGATGATAAACGGCACGATGTTGTTCCGCAGACATTCTTTGAAAAGGAGCAGTCGCCCGACTCTGCCGTTGCCATCCTGGAACGGGTGGATGCGCTCAAAGCAGTAGTGAAAGTCAAGCAAATCGTCAAAGGTTTTGTTCTCGATGGCGTTGTATTCAGCAAGCAGCTTCTTCATCTCAGCACCGACATTTTCCGGCGCAGTTGTGTCCATGCCGCCGACCTCGTTGGGCAGTTTTTTGTAATCTCCGACGGCAAACCAATCAAGGCGGGAATCGGACGTTCCGCTTTTCAGAATGGCGTGTAGCTGCTTGATGAACGCCTCGCTCAGCACATGATTTGCGCTGTCGATAACCATATCAATGCACTTGAAATGGTTGGCGGTCTCGACCACATCGTCAACTTTGATCGTCCCGTCCGATACGCCGATGGTGTTCGTCTCAAAGATATAGCGCGTCTGATCGTGGGTGAGATGACTGCCCTCAATGTGGTTGGAGTTATAGGTCAGATCGATCTGGATTCTATGATAAATGCCGCCGTGCAGCTTTGCCGCTTTCTCGGCTTTCAGCACCGCAAGAAGTGTCTTTGGTGCGTCAGTTTTCTTGTTAATACGTTCGGGCTTCTCCGCGGTTTCGGGGATGTTCCATGTCTTGCCGGTCAGAAATGCACCGTCGATCTTTCCTTCGGCACAGTACCCGCGCACGCTGCGTTCGGAAACACCCCACTTTTTCGCCGCTTCCGCGACAGAAATATATTTCATAGCGAACCCCCACTTTCTACACATGGATAGTATAGCACGTTATCGGCAAAATATCAAGATTTTTAGATAAAATATTGCTTGATTCTTGCCGATAACGGCAATTGTACTCATCCGGAAAATCGGGCATAACATTCTTGTGCTTATCGAAAGTTTGAAATTCTTATCATATTATTGATATTTCGATCGAATCGTGATATGCTATATTCGTATTATTTTATCAAGCACCAAATAGCCCATAAAGGAAATTCAAAATGGCTGATAGCTATAAAAAACTGTGGCATATTCTTGTATATAGAAACATGAAGAAAAAAGGATCTGGAAAAAGCTGCTGATATTACTCATTATCAGACGTACAAGCTGCCAATGATAAAGATATTACTACCGACGTGATTGGTGCGATCTGCGCTGCCCTTGATGTGAAACCTAACGATATTATGGATTTTGTTCCGAAGAAGAAAGAAAAGAAGCGAAGAATCGCCTCGTATCCGGCAATGTTCGCTTCATCTTTGTCGTGGATATTTATAACGAAGGTGTCGATATTCCCGAAGTCAATACCGTCTTGTTTCTGCGTCCGACCGAATCCCTGACGATTTTCTTGCAGCAGCTGGGACGAGGCCTGCGTCTGGCTGAGGACAAGGAATGTCTGACCGTGTTGGATTTCATTGGTCAGGCGAACCGAAAGTACAACTTCGAGGATAAATTTGCGGCGCTGCTGTCAAACACGACCCGCAGTGTGAGCCGTGAAATTAAAGATGGTTTTGTATCTGTTCCTAAGGGCTGCTATATCCAGTTGGAGAAGAAAGCAGCAAAGTATATACTTGACAACATCCGTGCGTCTTATGGCAATACCGCCGGATTGGTATCTCGCGTAGCATTTTTTACTGAAGACAGTGGCTTGGAGCTGACTCTTAAAAACTTCTTGGATTATTACCATCTTGATCCGAGAGCGATTTATAAGTTTTCTTCCTTCTCTCGCATTTGCGCCAGAGCGGATGCCATCGAAGATTTCTCAGAACCTCTGGAGGACATCCTGACCAAAGCGTTTGCAAAGCTTGCCGTGGTCGATTCTCGCCGCTGGATTTCGTTCCTTCTGGATATTCTCCCGCGTTTGGATAATGTAGACTTTGCATCCCTTTCGGACATTGAAAAGCGGATGATGCAGATGTTTTATATCACCGTTTGGGGCGAAGCTGTGGAGGATTGGACCAGTGAAGAGCTGGTGGACAATCTCTATGCGCTGTCGGATAGTACCGTCCTGCTAAATGAGCTCATGGGGTTGCTGCGCTATCGCTTTGAGCAGATCGACTTCATTGACGAGCCGGTTAATCTGGGCTTTGACTGCCCGCTGGACTTGCATTGCACATACACTCGTGACCAGTTGCTCGTGACGCTCGATTTCATGAAACCATCCACCGTTCGAGAAGGTGTGAAATGGTTGCCTGAAAAGAACATTGACGTATTCTTTGTTACCTTGAATAAGGCGGACAAGGACTATTCGCCGACCACGATGTATAACGATTATTCCATCAGCGAGAGTCTGTTTCATTGGCAGAGCCAGAGCACCACGGCAGAAAATTCGACCACTGGCCAGCGCTATATCCACCACAAAGAACGCGACAGCAAGGTGCTGCTGTTCGTCCGTGAGTTTAAGTCAGACCGTGTAACCGGCGGTGCGGAGGCGTACACTTATTTGGGAATGGCGAGCTATGTAAAGTATGAAGGAAACCGGCCGATGAATATCACATGGCGGCTGGATTGTCCAATCCCCGCGAAGTTCTTGAAGAAGACGAATAAGTTGGTAGTGGGATAAAGGAGTTTGTTATGAAGTTTATTCACTTATCGGACCTCCATTTAGGAAAAAGAGTAAATGAGTATTCAATGCTTGAAGATCAGGAATACATACTCAAAAAAATTATCAATATCGTTGATGCTGAAAAGCCTGATGGTGTGATCATTGCTGGAGATGTCTACGACAAATCCGTTCCCTCTGCGGAGGCAGTTCAGCTATTTGACAATTTCCTTGTTCAGCTTGCAATACGAAACCTCGAAGTATTTGTTATCAGCGGAAACCACGACTCTCCGGAGAGGATTGCTTTTGGTTCTCGTATTATGGATTCCAGCGGTATTCACATGTCACCGGTTTACAATGGAGAGATTGTACCTTTCTCCATGCAGGACGAATACGGTACGGTTGATGTTTATATGCTCCCATTTATTAAACCGGCTCATGGCCGTAGGTTTTGTGACGATGAAATTGTTACTTATACGGATGCTATAAATAATGTCATTTCGAAGCTGAGTATCAATCGTGACAATAGAAATATTCTGGTAACACATCAGTTTGTTACGGGTTCGTCGCGCTCTGAATCTGAGGAAATCTCGGTTGGCGGTTCTGATAATGTGGACGCTTATGTCTTTGAGCCCTTTGATTATGTGGCGCTTGGTCATATTCACTCACCGCAAAACTGCGGCTCGGAACATATTCGTTATTGTGGAACGCCGCTCAAATATTCTTTTTCGGAGGCCAATGACCAAAAGTCCGTTACAGTCGTCGAATTCTTGGAAAAAGGAAACGTGTCATATAAAACGGTTGATCTTATTCCGCTTCACGATCTTGTCGAATTGAAAGGAACATATGAAGAACTCACATTGAAGGCGTTCTATGAGAACACTACATGGCAAGAGGATTATACGCACATCACGCTGACGGACGAAGAAGATATTCCGGATGCTATCGGAAAACTGCGCACGGTGTATCATCGGCTGATGAAGCTTGATTACGATAATAGACGCACACGCTCAAGCTTGGAGATCAGTGGTGCAACGGACGTTGAATCTAAATCGCCATTAGAGCTCTTTTCTGATTTTTATGAACTGCAAAATAATCAGCCTATGAATCCTGAGCAATTTGAGTACATGAAATCGTTAATTAAAAAGACGTGGGAGGGCGAACAATGAGACCCATCAAACTTACAGTATCTGCGTTTGGCCCCTATGCAGGGAAGACAATTCTTGAAATGGACAAGCTCGGAGAAAATGGGCTTTACCTTATTACTGGTGATACTGGTGCCGGGAAGACCACGATTTTTGATGCGATTACTTATGCATTGTACGGAGAGGCCAGTGGAGACAACCGCGAACCATCCATGTTCCGCTCAAAATATGCCGAGGCAACTACTCTGACAGAGGTTGAACTTGTCTTCTCCTACGCCGGAAAAACATACACCGTAAAACGAAATCCAGAGTATGAACGTCCCAAATCCCGCGGCGAAGGATTTACGACGCAAAAAGCGGAAGTGCAGCTAAAATATCCGGATGGGCGCGTTGTCACAAAGCAGCGCGACGTGGATAATGCAATACGAGACATCATGGGCATTAACCGTAGCCAGTTTTTGCAGATCGCCATGATTGCACAGGGGGATTTTCTCAAATTGCTGCTTGCCCCCACAGAGGAGCGAAAGAAAATATTCCGTCAAATATTCAAAACGCAGTTGTATCAGGACTTGCAGGATCGTTTGAAGAAGG
>JBNMIN010000025.1:0-25698 GCA_050873305.1 Oscillospiraceae bacterium | reverse complement strand
TTTTTCTCTTTCATTTTTGCTCCTTTCATGACTCTTCAGATTTTCAATATGTGCAGCGTCACGCCTTTTTCTCTGCAGGCGCTGACAAGTTTTTGTGTTATTTCATTTTCGTCTGTATTTTCCGGGAATTCCGGCTTTGCGAACGCTTCGATTTCCGTCCCCGTGCGGCGGTAGGTGATGTAATCGACCGCAACGTCGAGGGAATCAAATATCTCCGATATCTCTTCGCGTTTGCCGCTGCCGACGAAGTCGAGCATCACCGCGCCCGATTTTTTCGCGAGCTTCACTGCCGAGGTTATCAGCACCGCGCTGATAACAAGCCCGAACACCGCGTCGACCGCGAACTCGACATACTGCGAGACGGTGAGACTCATGACCGTGGCGAGGGTTATGAAGCAGTCAAGAATGCTGTCCGCCGCCATGACCTTTATTATCGGCGAGCCGGTGATTCGGTAGACCCCGCGGTAGGCGAAGAACATGACGAACTTCACCGCGACCGTGACTATCAGCATCACGAGATAGCGCGTCAGATAAGATATCGGCGTCGGATAAAACAGCCGCTCGAGCGAATTATATGCGAAATACAGCCCCGTGAGAAGTATTATCACAGACATGACGAACGAAAAGAACTGCTCCGCTTTTTTGATTATCGCGCGCGTGCCCTCGCTCGAGGAGCTGAGCAGTGCGGCGAAGCAGATGAACGCCGCAAGCCCCGAGAGGCTGTCGAACATATTATTCACGGCGTCCGAATATATGCTGATGCTGTTCGCGCACAGACCAACATAGAGCTTGACCGAAAACAGCGCGACATTCAGCGCGAACGCCGCCGCGCAGGTTATAACTGTTATCTTGTCGTTTTTTTTCATAGCTTCACCCGAAAGCGCGTTTTAAAGCGCGAGCTTTACTACCGCTTTCTTCACTTTTCCGCCGCTGCGGATGCAGGGCTTGTGCGCGTCGTCGGGGAATAAAATTAGAAATTCGCCCGCCGAGAGAGTCACTCTCATGTGCTCGTCCCCGCTGTAAAAAGCTATGTCGCCGCCCTTTGAATATTCCTCGCTCTCTTCCTTGAGCGAGCCGAGCGGAGCCCAGTCGATGCGCTCTTCGCCCTCGAGAACCGCCTGGAGATCGGCATATTTTCTGTGCGCCTCAAAGCGCATATCGCCGTTAAACTCCTTTGGCTCATAGCTCGACACGTTTGCGAATATTTTTTCGCCGTCTATCTCGTAGTGTCCGTCGGCGATATTCTCTCCGGCGAGGAACTCCGCTGCCTTGTCGAGTCCCGGCAGGCAGGAGAAATAGAGCGGAAGATTCTCGAATTTGTCAATAATCATAACGATGCCTCTTTTTATATGTTGTTTTACAGCACAATACTAATTCTATTGTAAAATCTGTGTAAAATATACCGCACACCCATTTTACACGAGTGCGCGGCATCAGTCAACAGAAAACGGCTATTTGGAAAGATTTTCGAGCCTTTTCGCGACAAGCTCGAGCTCGTCTTTGCTGTTTATTTCGAGATCGCTCTCAATTATCTTGTTGCGCACTTCAACGGGCAGCGCGTCGAAGCATTCGCGTATCTCGCGGTTTTCAAGAAAGAATTTTCCCATTTTTCAAAAGCCTCCTTCGCTTCTATTTTTGCTCCGCCGCGCGCCGATATTCATTGAAACCGCGCCCGGCGTGTGGTATAATTCATCTGTCAGAAAACAGGAGGGTATTTTATGCAGAGAATAACCAGCTTTTCGGTCGATCACGACTATATAGTCCCGGGGATGTACATCTCGCGCATCGACGGCGATATCACGACATACGATCTGCGCACCCGCAAGCCGAACTGCGGCGACTATATGGACAACATCACGATGCACGCTATGGAGCATATGCTCGCGACGTTCCTGCGCAATTCGGATGCGGCGGAGGATGTCATATACTTCGGCCCCATGGGCTGCCGCACGGGCTTTTATCTGCTCATGCGCTCGCAGAACCATGAGCGCGCGCTCGAAAAAGTCAAAGAGGCGCTGAGAAAGACTATTGACGCGCCGGAGATGTTCGGTGCATCGCGCAAGGAGTGCGGCAACTATAAAGAGCTCAGCATCGAGGCTGCGCACAAAGAGGCGGCGCGTTATCTCGAACAGCTCGAGAGCCGCGAGCAGGATTTCAAATACCCCACGGAGTAAAAAGGAGACAGCCATGACCGGAATAATCGGAGCGATGAAAATTGAGATAGAGGCGCTCAACGCGCAGATGGAGAACAGGCAGACGAAGACAGTCAGTGGCATCGAGTTCACGAGCGGCACGCTCTGCGGGCGCGAGGTGGTGACCGCCGTTTGCGGAATAGGCAAAGTATTTGCGGCGATGTGCGCCCAGACGATGATCCTTCTCTATTCACCGGATAGGATAATAAACACGGGCGTTGCCGGAAGCTTGAGCACGAAGCTAAATATCGGCGATATCGCGGTCAGCGACTTTGTTGTTGAGCACGATATGGACACGAGTCCGCTCGGGGACCCGGTCGGCATGATATCGGGCATAAATATAGTCGATATCCCCGCCGACGGCGAGCTTGCAGATAAAATCTGCGCCGCAGCCGAGGGAGTCGGCGGCATCAGATGCGTCAAGGGCAAAATTGCCTCGGGCGACTGTTTTGTAAACAGCGCGGAGAAGAAGAATTATATCTCCGAAACTTTCGGCGCGATAGCCTGCGAAATGGAGGGCGCGGCGATAGGCCATGTTTGCTATGTGAACAAAGTCCCGTTCTGCGTTATCCGCGCGATATCCGACGCGGCGGACGGCTCATCGCACATGGATTATTCAAAATTTACCGCCCTTGCCGCGAAGAATTCGGCGGCGGTCATGACAGAACTGCTCAGAAGCGGAAAATAAACGATTTTTTCGATTTTTTTTGATTTAGGGCTTGACTCAACGCTCGATTTGTGATATATTATTCGAGCGTTGAGATGCTGGTGTAGCTCAGCTGGTAGAGCAGCTGATTTGTAATCAGCAGGTCGGGGGTTCGAATCCGTCCACCAGCTCCAGTTTTTTTCCAACCTCAACGAAAACCGAATATGGGAGAGTTCCAGAGCGGTCAAATGGGGCAGACTGTAAATCTGTTGTTTCGGCTTCGGTGGTTCGAATCCACCCTCTCCCACCAAGATCGGCAAGCTTTAATAAAAGCTTGCCGATTTTACTTATTACTTCTTCACTTTTAACTCTTCACTTTTCAGTGAAATTTGCCCTTGCGGGCAAGTGAAATCTGCCTGCGGCGTGTGAAATGCGATAACTCGCGTGAAATGTTCGCTGCGCGAACGCGGGCAAATTTTATTTCATATTGCGACGAAGGAGCAATATTTCACGTTTGCCGCAAGACAAACATTTCACATTCCGCGTCAGCGGGACATTTCACTGAAGGTCTGCTTATAAATTTCATAGGCGCGGAAGTTTTAAGTTATCATAAAAGTTCAAAGTTGTTTTACTGTTTATATATCACACAAAGGCACTTGCAAACGCAAGTGCTTTTTTTAATTTACAGGCACGCATGCTGCACATGAGAATATATTTACATCACCAACAAATCGGCACCTGAAAATAATAAATTATCATATTGCCAGAGACAAAATAAAACCTCAGAGAATTATGCCGAAAACAAAAATAGGCGTCGAAGTTTTAGCTTTTTTAAAACACTGTTAAAAACAAAGTCAAAAAGTGCATGTTCATACCGTTTTTTATGCGTTTCGTACCGATTCTATGGACAAAGAAATTTTTTCTGCTATTATGTGTCTGAATACATATAATATAGAATTTTTCTGCAAGCGTCCGCAGCAAGAAAGCTTAATAAGTCGGGGGACTGTAAAAAATGGAAGGAAACTATGTGTGGATAATTATATCCGCAGTGGCGGTTTTGATAGCGGTTTTTATATTTTTTGTTGCCATTCGCACAAAGAAAAAGAAAACGGAGGATTACTTCAAAGATAACCTGCGCAAGATAGTCCGCGATGAGGCAATAGCGAGGGCCTTGAACAACTACAGCGGCGATGACAGAGGCAACCATTGGATGGTGCGTATAAACGAGACGAGCCCAATCGATTCGCGGGAGCATTTCTTCACTCTTGATGCCCCGCTGACTATCGGACGCGAATTCAGCCTTAACCGTTTATGCGTCTATGACGCCAAGGCTGACAAGCGGCAGGTGCGCGTCGAGGTCAAGAGAAATACGCCGATGATTATCGGCGCGGGGCAAAACAGCGAGACCGTATTTTTCTACGGCAAGAAGCACGGGCGCGATATCGTGCATAAAGTCAATCTGGTTCACGGCATGGAGATAAATTTGTTCACGGGGGACAAGATCTTCTTCGGAGATACGGAAATGGTATTTACCCTTTACAACGAGGGAAAAGGCATTTACTGATGCGGCTGACTGAGGGGAAAACAAATGAGTATAATACTTTCTGCATATACAAAAAATGCGTTTAAAGAATATGTGCTTCCGAACATCGACAACACGAACTACAGAATAGTTTTCGAGAGCCGCATATTCGGAATGTCCGGGGATACCGAGGTCAGATTCGACATAATCGAACAGAACTGGCGCATACTGCCCGGAGACGGTTATACGCTTGACGGAGAAAAAGATTCCGGAATAGCTCTGACGGACGGAACGGAAACAAACATATGCTGTTCGGACGGGACAAACATACATATTTCCGCTGCGTATACCGAAGAGAATTATATATACACCAGAAAGTTTGCGATACCTTCCGGTGTGACCCAGATAACAATAGGCTCTGCGGAGGATAATGATATCGTCTGCACGGGCTCTAAGTTCCTTTCGAGACACCATGCAAGACTGTTTCTGCTGCCGGATGGATGGTATGTTGAAAACATGAGCAAGAACGGTGTCTTTATAAATTCTGTCAGGGTCAATTACAAAGAGAGCCTCAGTTACGGGTCGTTCATCAATATTATCGGAATAAAAATAGTTTTCCTCGGCGACATGATAGCAGTGAACGGCTACGGGGAAATATCCGTTTCAGGAAGGCTTGTTCCGCTGAATACGGATTCAAGCGACATGCCGACCATAAAAAAAGACGAAAAATATCATACATTTTTCAATCGCGCGCCGAGAATATTTGACGATCTTGTGACCGAAAAAATAGAAATAGAGGCGCCGCCTGCCCCCGTGCGCGAAAACAAGCGTCCGCTGTTTATGACCATCGGTCCCGCATTCACAATGGCGATTCCGATGATACTCAGCTGTGTTCTCATGATATATGCATCAAAGAGCTCGGGCGGAAATTCCGGCAGCTTTATGATGACGGGTGTTATAACCGCCATTGCATCGGCGGTTCTCGGGGTATTCTGGGCGCTGATGAATATACGCTTTGAAAGAAAAAGAAACATCGAAGACGAAAGCCGGAGATTTGAATCATACAGCGACTATCTTATGATGATGGCGGAAAAAGTGAAGTCCGCCTATGAGCATAATACGGATGCATTGCTCTCTAGATATCCGAGCTCGGCGGAGTGCGCCGAAAAGGCTCCGGAAAGTTCAAAGCTCTGGAACCGCAATCTGTCGCACGCAGATTTTCTTTCGCATCGCGTTGGTCTCGGCGAACTTCCGTTTCAGGCGGAAATATGCATTCCAAAAGAGAAATTCAGTCTCATAAAAGATACTCTTGCCGAGAAGCCGCAGCTTATACATGATACCTATTGCAATCTGAAAAACGTTCCGATATGCGTTGATCTTATGAGGAACAGCATAATCGGCGTTGTCGGCGGCAGAGATAAGCTCGGCGCATACGAAGTTGTCAGAAATCTTTCGGTTCAGGTAGCGGCGGCCAATTGCTACACCGATGTAAAGCTTTGCTATATATTTTCCGAAAACAGTTTTAACAAGCATATGTCGTTTGCCAAGTGGCTTCCGCACTGCTGGTCCGAGAACAGGAAAACCAGGTTTTGCGCATGCAGCAAGGACGAGGCGAGCGATGTGTTTTTCGAGCTTGCCAAAGTTTTCAGAATGCGAGAGGATTCGATTCAGAGCGGGTCTTCAAAGAACGGTTCACCCCTTCCGCACTATGTTCTGTTTCTTGAAGATATCTCTGTACTTGAGGGCGAGCCCATATCCAAATATATATTTGATAACGCGGATGATATAGGAATAACCACTGTGCTGCTCACCGACAGCTATGAAAATTTGCCGAACAACTGTGAATGTATAATCTATAACGACGGCGAGCTTACGGGCGTATATACTCCGCAAACACTTTCCGGGCTCGGAAACAATCTTATGCACGACAGCGTGTCTCCGGCACAAGCGGAAGCTTTTGCGCGCAAGCTCTCGGATATACAGGTTGCGGAAATATCAACAGGCGGAGATATCCCGAACAGCCTGTCTTTCCTCGATATGTACCATGTCGAGTCGATAAAGGATATTCCGATAATCGAAAACTGGAAGAAAAACAGGACATATGAAAACATGCGTGCCCTTATCGGACAGAAGGCAGGCGGAATCGGATGTTATCTTGACGTTCATGAAAAGTACCACGGCCCGCACGGACTGGTGGCGGGAACTACCGGCTCGGGAAAGAGCGAAACGCTTCAGACATATATCCTATCTCTTGCTGTCAGTTACAGCCCGGATGATATAGGATTTCTTATAATCGACTTCAAAGGCGGCGGAATGGCAAATCTTTTCAGCAACCTGCCGCATATGCTCGGGCAGATATCGAACCTTTCCGGCAACCAGATACGCAGGGCAATGATATCGATAAAGAGTGAGAACCTGCGCCGTCAGCGCGTTTTCGGCGAATACGGCGTCAACAACATCAACGCCTATACAAGACTGCTTAAGAACAACGAGGCATCTGTTCCGATGCCGCATCTGTTTATAATAATCGACGAGTTTGCGGAACTCAAGCGCGAGGAGCCGGAGTTCATGAGCGAGCTTATAAGTGTCGCTCAGGTTGGACGAAGCCTCGGCGTGCACCTCATTCTCGCAACGCAGAAACCCGGCGGAACAGTTGATGACAACATCCGAAGCAACTCAAAGTTCAAGCTCTGCCTGCGCGTGCAGGACAGACAGGACAGCACCGAAATGCTCGGCAAACCGGATGCCGCATATCTGTCTCAAGCCGGTAAGTGCTATCTCCAGGTCGGCAACGATGAAATTTTTGAGCTGTTCCAGTCGGGCTGGAGCGGAGCCGCATATAACGAAGAGATGATCGGTGTGCAGACCTCACCCGCGATATTGGTTTCGATGACCGGAAAAACAGCAATCGTCGGAAACAAGGCTCTTGCAAGACGCAAGGATGAGGCAAGGCGAGAATGGCTCGGCGCATTTGCAAGCTGTGTCCTTGCCGCAGAGCAGGATACCGGACTGTCCGTTGAGGACGCGGTCGGCAATTACGACTGCATGAAAACCCTTGAGGGCTGCATATATGATATGCTCTCGCAGATGGGCATTGATTATATCGCAAGTCAGCATAATACAAGAGCGCTTGAAAACTTTATAGCGCTGACGGCGGAATTCGGTACGGACAACATAGAAGCCATTGCCTTGAAGGCGGAATATACAAAAACCGCGCTGCCGGAGATGAAAGAAAAAACCCAGCTTGATGCGCTGGTCGATTATATGCATGTGCTGGCGGAGAGATACGGATACAAGCGCAATCTGCGCCTTTGGATGCCGCCTCTGCCGGAGAGATTTATTATATCCGAGCTTCCCGAATTCAGCCAGCATGCCTATTGCGCGGGAAAGTGGCCGGAGCACGATTCGTGGTCTTTGTCCGCCCCTGTCGGCCTGTGTGACGATCCGGTAAATCAGACGCAGATCCCGTTGTATGTCGATTTTGCAAAGGACGGGCATCTTGCGGTGTGCGGAAACGCGACCAGCGGAAAGAGCGCATTCCTGCAAACGCTTATCTGGTCGCTTATAAATATGTATACGCCGGCTCAGCTGAATGTGTATGCCATAGATTACAGCAACCATATGCTTCAGGCGTTCGAGGATGATCTTCATATCGGCGGAATCATGTATGAAAATGATATCGACAAGACAGAGAAGTTCTTCTATATGATCTCCGATATACTCAGAACCAGAAAAAAGACAATCCGGGGCGGAAGCTTCGGCCAGTATATCCGCGCCCATGGCTATGTTATGCCGGCAATCGTGGCGGTGATAGATAACTATTCGTCATTCAGAGAAAAGACGGACAACAAGTATGAGAATATAATCTGGGAGCTTTCCCGCGACGGGGCGGCTTTCGGTATATTTCTCGTTATTGCCGCAGGCGGATTCGGATCGAGCGAGATCCAGAATAAAATAGCGGATAATATACGAAATGTGATAACCCTCGATATGGGCGACAAGCTCAGATATATTGATCTGCTCAGAACAACGCATATAGATATTCTTCCTGAATCCGGTCACAAGGGCAGAGGCCTCGTGACAGCCGACGGTACAATATTGGAGTTCCAAACGGCGGTGTGCATGGAGGCGGATGACGATTATGAGCGCAGCGAAAAGATAAAGAGCGCATGTGCGGATATGAACGCTCATTTCAGCGGAGCCGGAGCTGTTCCCGTTCCGGAGATACCCGAGAAACCCACGTGGTCATCGCTCAGCGAAAATCCGCAGTTTAAAGAGGCAATTGAAAAGGGAGATCTTCTTCCCTTTGCTTACGATCAGAGAACCGCGTCTCTTTACAGCATTGATTTGCCGGAGACCTTCTGCTATGCGATAAGCGGAAAAAGCCGCAGCGGGCGGACGGAAACCCTGAAGGTCATTGCGGCCGCAGCCGCAGCAGCAGGCTCAGATGTCTGCATTATAGACTCCTCTGACAGTCAGCTCAGGCATTTTGCCGCCAAGCTCAACAGCGCTTACGTCTCTTCAAGGGAGGAACTGTTTGACTTTGCAAAAGAGCTGGCAGAGGTGTTCAAAAGCCGCAACAGAAAAAAGAGAGAGATGCTCGACGCCGGCGCGGAAAACGCAGAGATATATCAGAAAATGCGTTCCGAACGGAGAAAATGGATATTTGTTTCCGATTTTTCTGGCTTTCTCGATACTGTTTATAAAACCGGAGAAAAGACGGGTGTGATGGCTCCGTTTTTTGAAAACATTCTCGAAAAGGGAAGGCTGCACAATATTTATTTTGTTTTTGATATCAACACGGACGAAACAATAAATATGCTCAGCAGAAAGCTCTACGGCATAGTTACAGGATACAGAACGGGTGTGCATCTCGGCGGCGCGCTCGCGAACCAGAAGATATTTGATTGCTCATCCGTGCCGTATATTGAACAGACAAAGACATACAAGCCCGGAATCGGCGTGGCATTTGACGCGGACGGAGCGACGAAGATAGTTTTGCCGTCTTCAAAAGGAGTTTGAATATGAATCGGGCAGTGAACTTCAGCCGCAGCAAGACCGAGCTGAGCATTCTTGAAAACGAACTGCGCCATTGCGCCGCACAGAGCGGTGACGAAAACTGGGACATACACTCTTACCTGGTACTTGAAAAATATATAGAAAATATTGGCTCTCAAAATCCGCTGAACATCAGCTGCCTTGATATTACGCAGAACGGCGCCCTCGCGGCTGCGGAACAGCTGCGCAGGGAGTGCCCTAAGGCTATGCTGATGCTGATTGCGGATCAGAGCATAGCGCCGACCGAGTACCTGCGACCGGGAATAGTGGCAAATTCGCTTTTGCTCAAACCGTTCAGCGCAAAAAGCGCATTTAATGCGTTTAGGGAATTGCTCGACTCTTTTGAACGGCAAATGGAATCTGCCGACGGCGGCGATGGGGAGCGCTTTTGTATAGAGATTCGCGGAGAGAAACAATTCTTTGCTTACGGCGACATTTATTATTTCGAAGCCCGTGAAAAAAAGATTTTCGTGAATACCAGGAACAGCGAGATCGGATTCTATGCTACCCTCGATACACTTGCCGATAGTTTGCCGGAGCAGTTCGTGCGATGCCACAGGGGTTTTATAGTGAACAAGAAAAAGATCAGAACTGTCTCGTATGCTCAGAAGTTGATTTTTCTTAAAAATGATATGCTGGTTCCCCTTTCCCGGGGATATAAGAACAACCTGGACTCCGCATTGAAGGGGGCGCTCAAAGATTAACGGAAATTATTATATAAGCTGCGACGGGCTGGAAATGCTTGTGCTTATATATAAGAATAACGGTCAAAAGCTCGTCTTTCCCGCCATTTACGGCGAAGGAGAAATGAACGGGAAGCTGCTGGTTTCCAAGACGGACGAGCTTGTCAGGGCGGGTATATTGAAAACGGACAAAGAACGCTTTTTGCTTACTGAGCCGTATGTCTCGTTTGTTGACGGAATAACGCAGGCAGAGATTTTTGTAAATGCAGATACTGTCTCGGGTGAAATTCCGCCGCTTTTCTCTTATCTCGCAACGGATTACGTAATCTGCTTTGAGGCGGCGCAGACCCGCCCGGGACAGTTCAGAATACGCAGGGCAGGCTACGGCGAGTGGTTCAGCCTTGTGTCCGCGCGCTTCGGTATTGAAAGTGAATCCTGCATCGAGGCAGGCAGCGGCTTTTTCGAACAGGAACAGATTTTTGACGGGGAGTATACCGTCGGACGTCTTGAATTTGCAAACAATGTCGGCGGAGAAAGAATAATGACAGTTGAAGTTGCCGATATATTCCCTTATCCGACGATGCAGTGTTCTTCGGAAAGCGGAGTTTGCGTCAAAAACTTTGGAAAAAAAGAGTTGCTGGAAGTAATATCGGAATGTCGGAAAGGCGGGAATTTTTGTGATATTGGTTGATATATCGATGCCGTTATTTGAAAAAACATACGACTTTTACCTGGAAGAAAACATAAGCACGGCTCAGGTTATTGATGAGGTTATCGGAATAATTGCCGAAAAAGAGGGATATGCCGTTTCGCGCAATGACAATATGGCGAATCTGAACCTTTTTGATGAGGACAGGCGTCTTCTTTTGAACTCGGAAGAAAGCCTCAGGGCAAACGGGATAAGGAACGGCAGCCGCTTGATTTTGGTGTAAAGCTGACCGTTCATCCGTCCAAAAATGCAATTCGTCGCATTTTGATTTTTTTCGGCGGGGGTTGTGCTATGATTCAGTCAGCGAAGGGGGGGAAGGCAATGGTCGTAAATACTTCGGGGCTCGAAGAAGAATCTTCTTCCATAAACAGACAAAGTGTACAGATAGCGCAGATAAGCGATGAACTCGACAGACTGGCCGGCGGGCTTGATGACGGCGGCGGTATGGAGCTGATAAAAATACATCTCAGGCACATCGCAGGAAATTTGGAAACGGATGCGCGCAAAGCAAATCTTCTTTCTGATCTGCTCGGCAGAATATCAGTCAGATATGCACGCACGGAGCGGGAGATTGCAGATGCCGAAACAATGAAAGCCCCGCCGGCAGCAGAGACTATTCACGCCGAAGCAAAAATCCTGAGGGAACGTGAAACCGGGACGGCTGACATGGATGAGTTTGCCGGAAAGAATACAGAGCTTCTTGAAAAGCTCAGAGAGGCCAGCCGAATAAGAGCGGTAGTAATCGGCGAAAACCGACCGATATGGATGGCTTCGATTCGCAAGACCTTCGGAAAAGCCGACAAGGGAGACGATGAGAAATGAAAATAAAAGTAAACAGCAAGATGCTTGCATCAGAGGCGGATTCAATATCCGGGCTGGTCAAAGATGCCGAGAAAAAGCTCAAAACGATGTACACCCAGGTGCGCGAACTTGACAGCAAGTGGGAAGGTCCGGCGAATGAGGGATTTACAAATTCATTCAACGCGGATTATGAGACGTTTGCCGAAATATGCAAAACGGTATCTTCTCTTGCTGCGAATATGAAAAAGGCAGCGCGGGAATATGAGCGCTGTGAGGATGAGATTGCAGACGGCATAAGGCGTCTGAATATTTAAAACGGAGGAATTCAGGGATGGCAAAAGAATCAATAGGCGCCTATACTCTGCGGGTTACTCCGGAAGAGGTTCAGGCATGCGCGGCGGAGCTTTATCGCCAGGTCAGCGCGGTGCGCGGGATATTTGAAGAGATAGATTCAAAAATATCATCTACCGCTAACTACTGGGAAAGCGATGCCGCAGACAAGTACCGCAGAGAATATAAGGGCAGCGAGAAAAAAGTGAATGCGATGCTTTCGGCTATGTCCGAGCATGCAAAGGCGTTGGATCTTATCGGCGCCGAATATACAAAGACCGAAAAAATAAATGTCAGCGAAGTGACGGAAACTTTGCTCGGCAATGTGATTGAGTGAGGCGAAGATTATGGCGACTTACAGCGAAATAAGAATCAACTATAATAACTCAAAAAACAAGGCCGCAAAGTTAGAGGATCTCGCCGATCAGCTTCGTGCGATAGCCAAAAACGATCTCGGAAAATCACTGGATATGCTTTCAAACGAGTGGAAGGGCGAAAGCGCAAAGGCTTTTCGTGACAAGGGCGAAGCGTTGAAAGAGGAACTGCTTGAAACGGCAAAGCTCATGGAACGAAGCGCAAAATCGATAAGGACGGTCGCAAAGAAGATATACGACACTGAGCGGGCGGCTATCGATCTTATCGAGAGCCGAAAGAGAAGCGCGGGCAGCACCTTCGGCGGAGGCGGTTTTGGCGGCGGCAGCGGCGGCGGAAGAAGTTGGTAACCCTGACCGCACAGCATAAGTTTTACAACTTGCCGAAAGGCAGAAAATAAATCACAATAAAAACGGAGGAAATCATCATGGCAGAAATTATTACAACATCATCGCAGCTCAGAAGCAAGGCAGAAGAGCTCGGAAGAATCAACGCAAAGTTCAAGACCCAGGTAGATCAGCTTGAGAGCACCGAAAGCGCGCTTGTCGCAATGTGGGAGGGCGACTCAAAGGAAGCATTCCACAATGCGTTCAACAGCGACAAGGTACAGATGCACAACTTCTATAACGCTATCTCTCAGTATGTCAGTGCGCTCAATCAGATAGCTGCCAACTATGACAATGCCGAAAAAGCAAATGTTGAAGTCGGCACAACCAGAACCTACAAAGGTTGATTGAAACACTAAAATAATTACATCCAGGAGGAAAATATAATGGAAGGCATTCTTAAAGTAACACCGGAGAAACTCATTTCTACTTCACAGGAATTTTCGAGCAACGGAGATACAATATCTACCCTCACTCAGCAGATGACCGAAATCGTAACCGGCCTCTCGAGCATCTGGCAGGGCGACGCGGCTTCGGCTTATTCCGCAAAATTCAACCAGCTCAATGACGATATTCAGATGCTTGTAAAGATGGTCAAAGAACATTCGAATGATCTTCAGACCATGGCAAACAAGTTTACATCAACCGAGAACGAGAACCTCGATATAATCCAGAATCTCAGCGGAGATGTTATCGTCTGAGGCAATAAAATTAAAATCAAAGTCTTGCAAAACTTTTGCAGGGCTTTGATGTGTTTACAGAGAAAAGAAAGTTTCGGGATTTAATTAATATGGTTGAATACAGCACAGTATCTGATACAGGAAACAGGGAAATAAACGAAGACTGCGTAAGAACAGCGGAAAAAGACGGCAGATTCTGCTTTGTGGTATGCGATGGGCTCGGCGGGCACGGCCGCGGCGAAGAAGCTTCTCAGGTCGTTGCCGACCATCTTATAGAATGCTTCGATAAATTCGGCGGAGAGCAGGATTTTCTCGAAAGAGCACTTTTCAGCGCGCAGCAGACGCTTCTCAGCGAACAGGAAGCGCGCAAAGCAGTGTTTGAGATGAAAACGACCGCGGTGATACTCGTTGTGTCCGAAGGTTCGGCGCGGTGGGGATATGTAGGCGATTCAAGGCTATATATGTTCGGCGGCGGCAGACTCAAAACGAGAACCCTCGACCACAGCGTTCCGCAGATGCTTGCCTTGGCAGGCGATATAAAAGAGAAAGAAATTCGTTTTCATGCCGACAGAAACAAACTTCTGCGTGTTATGGGAATAAAGTGGGCCGATGAACAATTTGTGATTTCAGATCGTCAGCAGCTCAGAAAAAAGCAGGCTTTCCTTTTATGTACGGACGGGTTTTGGGAGCTTATCGATGAAAAAGCGATGACGCGGACACTGAGGCACAGCAAAAATCCGAAGGAATGGCTTGACAGCATGACGGAGCAGGTGAAGATTGCAGGTGCCGGCCGCGATATGGACAATTTTTCGGCAATAGCAGTTTTTGCATAAGGGAATATATAATGGTCAATGAACTGGATTTTGATTTTGCGGTAAGAAGTATTATCGGCACGCGCGAGGAACAGCAGGATTGCGCCGGGGCGGCAGTGCTTCCCGGCGGACTTCTCGGCATAGTCTGCGACGGAATGGGCGGAATGACCAACGGCGCGCTGGCAAGCCGCACGGCTGTGCGCTGCCTTGCGGATCTTTTCCCGATGCGGCCGGAAGGCGTGAGCGTTCCGGATTGGTTCCTTCATTGTGTTGATGTGATGGATGAAAGTGTATGCAGAATAAAAGATGAACACAATGACGGAGTGAATCCGGGAACGACGGTAGTTGCAGTGTATGTGAACGGGGGAGAGCTTTATTGGCTCTCGGTCGGCGATTCCAGACTCTATATAATCCGTGCGGACGAGATCGCCGCCGCGACAAGGGATCATAATTTTTCGCTGTATGTTGAAGAAAAGCAGCGCCTGGGGACGGCTACTCCGGAAGAAATCGCATCCCGGGAAAA
Organism: Oscillospiraceae bacterium; assembly: GCA_050873305.1. Taxonomy (GTDB): domain Bacteria; phylum Bacillota; class Clostridia; order Oscillospirales; family Acutalibacteraceae; genus CAG-177. Next base: position 10,984 of record JBNMIN010000025.1, on the reverse strand, counting down.
ACACGGCGAGGCACTCATGAGCTATATAGGCATGGGCGGCATAGAGATGATGGATATAAACCGCAATCCTTTTGCATTGTGTGCCGGCGACAAGCTTCTGCTGACCAGCGACGGACTGTTCAGATTGCTCAATGATTGGGAAATATATGACATAGTCGGGCACGGGAAAACAGCGGAGGACGCCGCCGATGCGCTGATCGCAGAGGCGGAAAGAAAAGCAGAGATAAAGGGAAGCGACAATGTTTCTTTTGTATTAATAACAATGGAGGATAAAAATGAAACCGGTAAGATGCAGTAAATGTAAGTTCTTCTACGACGAGGATAAGTACTCTTCCTGCCCTCACTGCTCCGGCGGTGCGGCGGAGGCAGAGCACGAAACGCCTGCGGCTCCGGCAGTGGAGCACAAGGAAAAAACAGGATTTTCTTTTAAACCGAGAAAAAAAGAAAAAGCAATTGCTCATAATGAGGCGCGGCAGGAGTCACACAGCCCGATTGCACAGGAATCCGGGCATAATATCTTCTCCCACACTGCCCCGCAGGAAAAAGCGGCAGAGAGCGCACCCGCGGAACAGCCGAAAGCTCAGCCTGCGGCTCCTGCTGCGCCCGCTTCGGCACAAAGCCCGCTTAAAAGCGCTATTCAGAGTGCCGACTCAATGCCGAAAACCGTCGCTTTTTATAACCTTCCGAGCGACAGCGAGCCGGTTGTCGGCTGGCTTGTCTGCATAAAGGGCGACTATCTCGGCGAGAGTTTTAATCTGAAATCCGGGCGCAACAATATAGGCCGCGCCGGAAATATGGATATTGTGCTTGCCAAAGACGGCCGCGTTTCACGCGATCGCCATGCGGCGGTAGTCTATGAGCCGAACAAGCGCGAATTCCTTGTTCAGTCGGGCGAAAGCAGCGGGCTCACCTATGTGAACGGTGAACTGCTTATGGGCTTCAAACCCTTCGCGGAGGGCGATAAGCTCACGGTAGGCGGATGTGAATTTATTTTTAAGCCGCTTTGTTCCGCAGATTTCAGCTGGGATCAGTACATAAAATAACCGGGGAGAAAAACAGACATGGAAAAGCTTTGTAACGGTTGTTTTAAAAAATACGATGAAAAATATGATCTTTGTCCTTACTGCGGATACTATCAGGGCGCACCGGCAAAAGAGGCATATCACCTTGCACCGGGTACGATAATAGGCGACAGATACAGATTGGGAAATGTTATCGGCTTCGGCGGCTTCGGTATAACATATAAGGCATGGGATACTCAGCTTGATACGGTGGTTGCAATAAAAGAATACTATCCGGTCGGCACGGTCAACAGAACGCCGGATTCCAGCAAGCTGATTTTTCTTTCCGACAGAAGCAGACGCGAATTTGACATGGGCCTTGAGCGATTTATCGACGAAGCCCGAAACATGGCGCAGTTCAATTCGCACCCCAATATTGTCAATGTGTATGGCTATGTTGAAGAGAACAACACCGCCTATATCGTTATGGAATATCTTGACGGGTGTACTCTCAGCGATTACATGCGGGAAAACGGCGAGAAGATAGATGTTGAAAGAAGCGTAAAAATAGTTCTCAGCATTATCAATGCTCTTAAAGAGACGCACAAACATAATATAATTCATCGCGACATAAGCCCGGACAATATTTTTCTGTGCAGCGGAGGCGAGATAAAGCTTATCGACTTCGGCGCAGCGAGATTCACGGTTGAAAACACGGAAAATCTTACTATTATTCTGAAACCCGGATTTTCTCCGGCAGAACAGTACGACAAAACCGGAAAACAGGGACCGTGGACCGATATATATGCACTCGGCGCGACAATGTACTATATGATAACCGGCGAGCGCCCCGACGAATCAACAAACAGAAAGATAAAAGATATTGTCAAAGACCCGATAGAGCTCGACCCGGATATCCCGGAGAACATCTCGAATGCCGTTATGCGTGCTATGGCAATCGATCCGCATCTGCGCTTTTCCAATGTCGGCGAGTTTGAGAAAGCGCTTGTCGGCGAAATAAAGGTAGTCACTCCCGGAGTCTACAAAAAGCGCAAAAAAAGAAAACGCCGGATAGGCATTTCCGTAGCGGCGGTTATAATCGCATTGATAACGGGGGCTTTTTCGTATGACCTCTATGTCAGAAACAGTTCCGTTAATCTCGAACCTGCCGAGATAACCGTATGGTATATCAAAGGCGGAGATACGGCGCAGGCATATGATGAGCTCAAGAATCAGTTCTGTGAAGAGAATAATGATGTCACTGTAAATTTTGTCGGTGTGGATGCGAACGGATACCGCGACAAGCTCCGAGACGCATTTGAGAACGGAACCGCACCGAATCTGTTCATGAGCACGGGACTTGATGAAGAGGTGCTGGCCGGACAGGTTTGCGAACTGGATTCAATTCTCAGAGAGGGCAGTGAACTCTCGGTGATAACCAAATATTTTGTCAAGAGCATCGAAAACGATTGCTTGTTCCTCAAGGATTACGATGACTATTTCCCGAGCAAGAATCGTATGCCGGTAAGCTTCAATGTTCCGATTCTTCTGACAAACGATAACGGGGATCACGTGGATTCCGTTAAAACTATAGATGATCTGCTTGCGGTCGGCAACGGGAAGACGATATTAGTCAACAGCAATATGAAAGAGCAGTTTATACAGATGTTCGGCGAGGAAAACCTCGGCCGTGTGGAGTTCGGCGGCAAAGACCGGCTCATCAGCTCGCTCTCTCCGGATCAGATGTTCTATTATCTGACCGACACATCGGAATACACGGCGATTCAACAGGCTGCGGAAAATGCGAACGATCTGGTTACCGGTATAGCCGTGGCGCCGGATATGATTCCCGCCACTGTTGCCGTTGAATGGAGTGTAAGAAATTCCGAAAATGAGGCGGAAAATGCCGCGGCAAAAATGCTGCTTAAATTTATGCTCGCAAGCAGGGGGCAGAACACACTTTTCAATGGCAGGAACGGACTTGGCCTACCAATAGACAAAAACGCCCTCAAAGATCTGACCGGTGAGGACAAAGGATATAATATGCCCTATATCTACGATAACAGAGGCGACTATTACCTCTACGGCTGATGCAGTTTATCCGATAATTTTGACTGTGTGTCAGTTTGTGCAAATTCTTGAAATCGAAAGTATATTATAAAAGAAAGTTTTTCAGGTGGTGTTATTTATGAGCAACGATAAGACAGTCGCAATGTTCCCCGGTGATGACGGGCACAGACGCGGCTCGGACAATTCGGACAAACGCCGCTGTATGGGGTGCATGGAGCTCTACGACAAAAAATGGGATCTTTGCCCCCACTGCGGATATCCGGCGAACGGAAAGCCGGAAAGCCCCCTGCATATGTCGCCGGGCTCGGTACTCAACGGGCGCTATGAGATAGGCAGAGTTATAGGCTACGGCGGCTTCGGCGTTACATATATTGCGTGGGATCCTATCCTGCGCATAAAAGTGGCGATAAAGGAGTATCTCCCGAGTGAATTTTCCACCCGCGCCGAGGGGCAGACGCGCATAACGATTTTCACCGGCGAAAAAGAGCGTCAGTTCAATGACGGAATGACAAAGTTTATCGACGAGGCGAAGCGCCTTGCGAAATTCCAGAACGAGAGCGGTATCGTTAAGATATTTGACAGCTTCAAGGCAAACGGAACTGCATATATCGTCATGGAATATCTTGACGGCGAGACTCTTGCGCAGAGACTTGAAAGGGAAAAGACTATCCCTGCGGACGAGGCTATTCAGATAATGATGCCCGTCATAGAGTCGCTCAATCATGTTCATGAGGCGGGCATACTGCACCGCGACATAAGCCCGGATAATATATTCCTGACAAAGGACGGCAAGGTCAAACTCATCGACTTCGGTGCGGCGCGTTTTGCGACCACTACCCATAGCCGCAGCCTTACCGTTATAATCAAGCCCGGCTATTCGGCGGAGGAGCAGTACCGCAGCCGCGGCGATCAGGGCCCGCATACCGATGTTTATTCCGTCGGCGCCGTGCTGTATAAGATGATAACCGGCGTCACTCCGCCCGATGCACTTGAACGCAGGGCGAGCTACGAGAAGAAGCACAAGGATATTCTTCAGCCGATAACAAAGTTCACGCAGGATATCACCCCGAACCAGGAGGCGGCTATCTACAATGCGATGAATGTCCGCATCGAGGACAGAACCGAAAACATGGTTACTCTCGCCGGCGAACTGCTTTCGGAAGAGCCGGTCAAACGCCGCAAGGGCACAATAAAGAAGATAGACCTGCTGACATGGCCGCTCTGGGCGAAGATAGGAGTTCCGGCGGCGCTTACGGCGGTGATCACGCTCTGCGTGCTGCTTGCAGTCGGAGTAATAGGCCCGAAATCCGGACTTCTCGGCAGCTACAATCTGCCCGACGGACAGACGCGAGTTCCCAATGTTCTGGGTATGACGCGCGAAAAGGCGGACAAAAAACTTGAAAAGGCGGATCTCGGCAATGAGAACAACCGCACGATAATAGGCGGAAAGATAGAGAGCCAGAAGTTCAAAAACAACACGATTCTCTCGCAGAATCCCGGCGCGGCGAACACGGTTTCAAAGGGAACCATCGTTGAAGTTGTTATCAGCGCGGGCAACGGCGAGGAATATGTGGTCGATGTTCTGAACTATTCCAAGGAGCTTGCTAAGAGCGAGCTTGAAAATCTCGGTTTCGAGGTTGAATTCAAAGAGAAATATGACGATCTTGTAGCTCCGGGCGCGATTATCGGACAGGATCCCGCCGCCGGCACAAAGCTTGAAAAAGGCTCGAAAGTCGTTCTGACGGTCAGCAAGGGCAAAAAGGGTATAGACGAAAGCAAGATAGTCACCGTTCCGAATATCACCGGCAAAGCTTTCAACGCGGCGCAGAAAGAAGCTTCGGAACAGGATCTCTATATCAAAATTGTCGATACCGTTTTCAGCAGTCAATATTCAAAGGATCAGATAATCTCTCAGGATCCGGCGTCCGGCGATCAGGTGCATGCCGGCTCAACTATAAATGTTGTTATCAGCCTCGGCATCGAGTCTGTCTATACTCCCGATGTTCAGTATCGCGACGAGCAGGAGGCAGTGAATATGCTCAGCGCAAAGAACCTCAATGCAGATATCTGCTATGAGGAGAGCCGCGACGTTGCAGCCGGCTGTGTTATCAGGCAGGAGCCCGAGGCGGGAACCTCTGTAACGGCAGGCTCAAGCATCACGATATATGTAAGCACCGGGTACACGGCAAGTGTTCCCAATGTCAGCGGAATGGAAGAGTCCGAGGCGTGCGATGCGATAACCTCAGCAGGTCTTGTGCCTGACATTTGTTATGAATCGAGCTCCACGGTCAGCAAGGGATATGTTATCAGGCAGGATCCCGGCGCGGGAACTTCGATAAGCCAGAATGACTATGTGACGATTTTTGTCAGCACGGGCGAAGAATATGTTGAGCCCACAGCCCCGACGCTTAACAGAATAAGGGTGGCTTCAAAGCCGAACAAGACGACTTATTATGTCGGCGACAGCTTCGACAGCAGCGGACTCAGGGTCGAGGCGCAGTACAGCGACGGCACGAAGAACGATGTAACAAATTCCTGCGACATAGACACGAGCAGCTTCGATTCGGATTATTCGGGCAGCTGCACTGTCAATGTTTCGTATTACGAGAACGGAGAAAAATACACGGCGAGCTTCATGGTGACGATAAAAGAACCGTCAATAAGGCTCAGCAAGAACAGTCTCACTGTTTCCGATAACGGTTCGGAGCGCATCGGCGCAACGACGGTTCCCTCGGGTCAGAGCGTGTCCTGGTCGTCGGACGACGAGAGTATCGCGACCGTTTCAAACGGCACGGTTTACGGCGTCAGCGCGGGAACGACAAGTATAAACGCCGAGCTTGAATATAATGGCAGAACATATTATGCATATTGTACTGTTAATGTTACCAGAACTGAGCTGCCGAAATATACGCTTACAGTAAATCGCGGCAGCGGCATCAGCGACGTCAGCGGTCAGGGTTCATATACCGCCGGCGAACGGGTCACTGTATCGGCAGCCGCAAGCGATTTCTATTCGTTCTCCAGGTGGGAATCCAATAATTCCTCCGTTTCCGGCAGCAGCAGTTCGAGCTACACATTCACTATGCCTGAAAGCAATGTTACCCTGACGGCATATGCAACAGAGAATGAATGGTCATCCCTTATGACATACGATGAGCTTCCGTCGTATGTTAAAAATTCCAATGAATACCGTTGTGAGCAAAGAGATACATGGTATCAATACAGAATCGTTGAATCAAGCGGTTACTACGAAAAGGGAAAGCAGCCGAGCGGGTATGTGATAGATAACACAAAAAGTTCAGAGAGCAAGCTAAACGGATATAAAGATTACGGTGAATGGAGTGCGTGGAAAAAGGGTTACGGTGAAGAGTCAACAGACTATCAAGAAGTTAAACATGAGAAGTTATATGTAGCCGAGCATTATTGCGGACCGCGAGGGTATGCACCAACCGATGAGTCCAAATATAATGGATTTAACAATAATGGACATCATTATGTGTTTTCAACATCTGCATTTAAAAAGAATGCAAAAAGCGATTATTACTATAATGGAATTCCATATTATATAACATTTAATCAAGCTGCATGTGATTATGGACAGCGATCATATTATATTATGGATGAAAACAAACAATGGTGTAACCGTACAAGAAGCAGAAAGCCGAACTATGTAGACACTTACTGCTACAATAAGCTTTCCGGTTACTCTAATGCGACCGAGAATCTCCCCTCATCTTATTACGATTACAAAGAGGTACCGATGTATTGTTATCGGAAACGCTGACTTTACTCACATTTTTCCAAGGCGCACGGCGCAATTTATGCGCCGTGCCGCCTGCCGCATGCACTTCGTTCCCGCAAAGCGGCATTTCGTCAGCTGCGCCGTTTTTCTCCCGGCCGCTGATGTATCATAAGAAAGAAGAAAACAAGAAGGAGAATTCAAATGGATGATTTAGTCGTAAACACGGGCTTGCTCAACGACAGAGGAAGCGACTTTGACAGAATATCGGAAAAAATCAGGGCGATAGCAAACGAGACCGGGAGCACAATAAAAAGTCTCAGCATCAGCGGACAGCTTGCCGCTGCATTCAACAGAAGCGGCCGCAACTTCAAAGCCACCATCAATTTATCCGCGAGTGATGCCAAAAAGCTTTCCGCCGCGCTGAAAGACGCCGCGAAGCTCTATGCCGCAGCTGATAAAAATATCGGCGACAAAAAATTCGGAGCGGCAAAGAAGAAAAAATCGAGCGCCCTCTCGCTTGATTTCGGAATCCTCGAAAAGGTCGGTATTATCGGCGGAGGTTACGGGGCGGTAAAAAAACTTGCAGACGGCGTGGAAAAATTTCAGGCCGGTAAATGGGCGCTCGGCGTTAAGGACGTCATATCATCGGGAAAAACTCTGTTCGGCGCATTTAAAACCGCCAGAAAAGCGGACAAGGGAATGGAGCTGTATAAGCGGTTCAAAATGCCCGCGAGCAAAAACGCCACCCTCTGGTGGAAAAATGCTTTGGGTCTCAGGGATTATTTTGCCGTCAACGGTCTCGGGGCGGTCTCGAAATCGAGCAGCCTTGCAATGCGATGGGCAAACAACGCGAGAAAGGTCGCCGGAAAAGAGCTCAAAGCAAGCTCGTTGGCGGTGGGAGCACTTGTTTCCGGCGTCTGCAACGGACTTTCCAACTATGATAAATATAAGAGCGGAAAGATTTCTGCAAACAAGGCGGTCAAAAAGACCTTTGTGCAAACTGCGCTGGATGTATCGCTGGATGCGGGGCTGAAGATAGCGGTCACCGCGGGAATGGCGGCTTTATGCGGCGGGGCTCCCGTAATTGCCGTAGCCGCATGTACGTTCCTTATAAAGAAAGGGCTGGATGTTGCAACCGAGTCGCTGACCGGCGGAGAGTATGACGGTCTGACCGATTGGGCTTCCGATAAGATAGTGGATGCCGTGGATGCCTGTACCGACCCTTATGTTAAACAGGAGAAGAAAAAGTATAAAGCAATGTCGGATATAGCCGTCAATTGTCAGAAAGAAGTCAGGAAAGGTGCCTCTGTAGTCTGGGGCAAAAAAGCTGCATAAACAGGAGGAATAACAAATGAATGTCAAGGATTTACTGCCAATCGGAAGTGTCGTTGTTCTCAACGGCGGAGAAAAGAAGCTTATGATTTTCGGAATCAAACAGCTTGACGAAGAAAATGACGGCGTTGAATATGACTACGCCGGCGTGCCCTATCCCGAGGGAAATATCGGCACGGATGTGCAGTATGTATTTAATCATGATGATATAGCCGAGATATTTTTCAGGGGCTATGAAAATGAGGAGAATGAGGAATTCCGCGAGCTTCTCAGCGAGTTCTATGAGAGAGTGGAAAACGGAGAAGAGCTGTCCGATATAAGCGGCGATATGCTTTGAGGAAAACACAATGAAAACACTCACAATAGGCAAGCTTATAGCAATAATTCTTTCCGTTGTCTTTTCCGTAACGGCGGTGGCGATAGCGGTTCCGGCAATTGTTGTTTCTGTGCGCGAATCTGCGAATACGCAGCCCTCGGAGGAAAACCGCGAAGCCCTGACCGGCGGCGAAGCTCCGGACGAGCCGTCAATGGCAGCCCCGGTTGAAACAACAAAGAAGCCGGAAACAAAAAAGCCCGCAAGCACATCTTCAGAATTCCTGACTGCGACCGATAAGGACTTCAAGGCACTTGAATCACTGCTGAACAGCAACGATACCTTTATTTCAGATCACGACTGCACAAGCGCGGACGCCGGCAGGGAGGTGCTTTATAGAATCGCAGGATTATTTGGAGTATATAATGAATATTTTTCCGACAGAGCACCAACGGCAAACCCGTACAATGATAGTTATGTTCCGGATCCTTTAAACAAGTATTCGCAGTTCGGATATGATTCATTTCCCGCGAAAAATGTAGATTATATCGCAAAGAATGTTTTCAATGTGACGATAGCGCACGGCGATTACGAGTCGATCTATTATTATGACGGGCGAGTTTATGCGGAGTTTACTGCTGCCGGCAAGGTCTACAGCGAGACGGCGAAAATAAATTCAAAAACCCGCCTGAGCGACGGAAAATATAAGGTCAGTTTGACAATAACTACCACGGACTTTGGCGACGAAACCGGAAAAGACAGCCCATGCGAGATGATTGTTGCCCTGAAAAATCTGAACGGCAAGCGTGTATGGTCGTTTTACAGTGTGAAAAATCAGTAATAAAAGCTTTTAAAGGAGCGAAATAAATGAACGAGAATCTTTCTTCTCTGTACGAACAGCTCGGGCGCGTTGTTTTTGACAGCCTGCGGGAACGGGATGAATCTGTTCCTGCGGAGCAGTTCTTTGACGAACTTATGTTTTCGGCAATGAGTCTGTGCGTCGAAATAACAGATTGCATAAAAGAAGAAGAGGAAGAAAAGCCGGCCGCTGCGGATATCCCCGTGACCCGCATGATGGCGTTTACCGAGGACGAAGACGAATGTGAGCCCGAGGAAGAGGAGCCTCAGGCGCCGATACTTTTCTGCACAAACTGCGGCGCTCGGCTTGAAGACGACTCGTGCTTCTGCACAAAATGCGGCCATAAGGTCGAAGTATAAACGGAGGGCATGCAGATGCTTTGTAAACAATGCGGCAGGCAGATAAAAGAAGGCATACGGTTCTGCCCTTATTGCGGATGTTTTCTTGCGGGTTCGGCGCCTCTGCCGGAGTGTAAGCCGCCGGAGCCCGCGCTTAAAACAAAAAACGCGGCTTTTGCAAAAACGCCGCAGGCGTGCCAAAAGAAAACGGACTGCAAAATTTTTGATGTATTTTCCATAACCGGATTGGTGATGATAATTGCCGCCGCATTTTTGGGGAGATATTTGTTTATCTTCTCTGAATATACAGCAGGCGAGGATCTGATATACCGATGCATCTTCGATACACGTGGATATATTTTTACAGCAGCCTTTATTTGCGCTGCCGTGATGTCCGTGTTCGGGGCGCAGGCGCTGTTGTCAAAAAGCGTACTTATGCTCGGCGCGGCAATCATAATACCGCAGATAATTATGTTTATAAGCGAAATTGTTGTTTTTGCTATCGGAGATCCGTATGCGCTCGCGTATGATTCAAGGGAATTTATTTTGTCGTGCGTCGCTTTGGGCATGTGCGCGGCAGCATTTGCGGTTTGTGCGGCAGTCAATAAAAAGCAGTGTCGTTATGCATTTGAACTGCGTGGGCTGACGGAATATTATCTGTTCCTTTTGGCGCCGCTGCTCGGTGCGCTTTGGACAATACTGTCATGCGTTACATATATACCTGATATGGCTTTGGACTTGGAACGCATGGAGATAGACCCCACGCGGTTATATGACATGACAAAACTTGCCGTTGCGCTTCTGACTGCAGTAGTATTGGCAGGTGTGATCTTAATGCTTTTACGCAACGGTTTCGGCAAAGAGAACTTTGTATGCAGCGCCACAGTTGCGGCATATTCGCTTGTTCGTATGGTTATCTGCGTTGTCAATATCCTTATGGATCTCAGCCATATTATCTCTGTCAAATGGATAATGGCGGATACTCTTTGGATAATCTATACGATAATTTTTGCTGCGGCGTTTTCGCTGTCCCTTGCTGCGGCAATAACTTCGGCCGCAGAGCTGAAGAAGGCCGGCAGTAAGTCTTGATGATTTTCCGGAGTGCGTTCGGCCGGATATAAAAAGTGTTGGCGCACCGGGACTGACCGCATGTCCGGAATCATAATATATGAAAGCTTCCGACAACGGGAGCTTTTGTGTTTCCGGCCTATAAAAATCATCACCCCCGAAGTTCACAGAAGCTTCGGGGGTGATGTGCTTTTTTATATTTACTTACTCGCTGTATCTGTCTGCGATGCTTCTGCCCATGAGCACGCCCATGACGGATGC
>JBNMIN010000024.1:0-26060 GCA_050873305.1 Oscillospiraceae bacterium | reverse complement strand
GTTGTCGCCCATAACAAAGAGGCTGCCCTCGGGAACGGTTACAGGGAACTCGACATTGCCGGCGGTGTAGGTCGGCTCGAGAGTATATTTTTCGTCGAGCGCCTTGCCGTCAACATAGACAACGCCTTTTTCCGTGTCGATATCCACCGTCTGACCGCCGACTGCGATAACGCGCTTTATCAGCGTCTTGTGCATGGCGTTGGGCTGGGCGACGATAACTATATCGCCGTAGTCAAACGAGCGCTTGAGCGAGCTTATCGCCACGGTGTCGCCGTTATTGAGAGTCGGGTTCATCGACGCGCCGGAGACGACGAGCACACGGGTCACGAAGGTGAAAACAATGGCAATCACCGCGACCGCCGACACAACGACGGAGACTATATCATAGATATTGCTGACCGCCTTTGAATTCTTCGGCTGCTTTTTAACATCAGCCTGCTCTTCTGTATTCATTTGAAGTTCATTATTTTCCTGCATAACAGTCCGCCTTCAAATCTCAAGCCTTGCGGCTCAGTTTTTGATTATTTCAATCTTGTCAAACGGGTAGAACCTGAAAACGACCTTGCCGAGAACCTTGTTCTCGTTTATAAAGCCGATATCCGTCGAACGTGAATCGAGGGAATCGTTTCTGTTGTCGCCGAGAACAAAAAGCTTGCCCTCGGGAACGGTCACGGGAAAAGTCATATCATAGCTCAGATTCGTCGGGGTGTTTACATACGGCTCATCGAGCACCTGACCGTTGACGCTGACGGTGCCTTTATAGAAATCTATATCCACCGTGTCGCCGCCGACCGCGATAACGCGCTTTATTATCGACTCATCCTTGCGCGTGGCGTGGGATATTATTATAACATCGCCGCGCTCGTAGCCGGAAAAGCTATGTACGCACGCGACCCTGTCGCCTCCGCTGAAATTCGGAAGCATTGAGTCGCCGATAACCGCAGCGGGTCTGAACACCAGCGAAAAGAACAGCATGAGTATAATAACAGCCGACTCGAGCGTAGCAACTGCGTCATACACTATGCCCCACAGCTTCTGATTCCGCTCGGGCAGCTCTTCTTCGCTGTCCGTCTCATGCGAGAGTGCGGCAGGATATTCAAATTTGAACCAATATTCCTCGACTCTGCGCATCGTGTAAACCCCGTTTTAAGTGAAAAAGGTGTAACAAATAAATGTTACACCCTCATTCGCACAATTATTTGACCTGGCTCTTGACTCTCGCGGCCTTACCGACTCTGTCTCTGAGGTAATAGAGCTTGCTTCTGCGGACCTTACCGCTTCTGATGAGCTCAACCTTAGCAACGTTGGGTGAATGTACCGGAAAGACTCTCTCGACACCGACACCGTAGGAAACTCTGCGAACGGTGAAGGTCTCGGAAACGCCCGAACCCTTGCGGGCAATAACGGTTCCTTCGAAAGCCTGAATTCTTTCTCTCTCGCCCTCGCGGATCTTAACGGAAACCTTTACGGTGTCACCGATCTTGATCTGGGGGATCTCGTCGCCTGTCTTAAGCGAATCCTGTGCAATAACTTTGAGTGCGTCCATTTTATATTCCTCCGTTGATTTTCAGACGTTCGTAACAAATTAGATGAAAGAGGAGCGCCCGCTTTAATGTGGTGCGGCCATGCCGCTTCGGCATTAAACCCCGTCATCGAAGCTGTGACGGATAACAAATGCTTAGATATTTTAGCACAAAGTGCCGGATAATGCAAGGGTTTTTTGATTTTATTTTTCTCGGCGCAGGCAATATTATATATAAAGTATAGTCCGCGTCTCGTCAGTTCATGACAGGCTCATATTATACCGCATATATCGGCAAAAATCAAACCGATAGCAATATTTACAATATTTTCAAGCCGAATGTTTTTTAAATGCTATTGACAAAGTGCATACGAAAGAGTAGAATAGCTGTCGAAATTTAATATTTCCTTATTGAGAGCGGCTGAGGGAACAGGCCCTGTGAAGCCCGGCAACCTGATTATTCAAGGTGCTAAATCCTGCGGTGCAGACCGGAAGATAAGGCCGGCGGCGGAGAGATCCGTATCGCCCAGAAGTGCTTAGCGGTTTCGCCGAGCGCTTTTTTTATTTGTCAGAAGGAGGACAAAAACATGGCAAACTACTTTTTCACATCCGAATCCGTAACAGGCGGACATCCCGATAAGATCTGCGACCAGATCTCCGACGCAGTCCTTGACGCTATCCTCGCCGAGGACAAGAACGGCAGAGTTGCCTGCGAGTGCTGCTGCACGACCGGCATGGTCATGATAATGGGCGAGATAACCACGAGCGCGAAGATAGACATCCCCTCGATAGCGCGCCAGGTCATCTGCGACATCGGCTATGACAGCCCCGAAAAGGGCTTCGACGGCCACACCTGCGCTATACTTACTACTATAGACAAGCAGTCCCCCGACATCGCCCTCGGCGTTGACCGTCAGGGCGCGGGCGACCAGGGAATGATGTTCGGCTATGCGTGCCGCGAGACTCCGGAGCTTATGCCCCTGCCTATCTCGCTCGCCCACAAGCTCGCCGCTCAGCTGACGAAAGTCCGCGCAGACGGCACGCTTCCCTATCTCAGACCCGACGGAAAGACTCAGGTCACGGTCGAATATGCCGAGGACGGCACTCCCGTGAGAATCGACGCTGTTGTCGTATCCTCGCAGCACGCCGCATATATCGAGACCGAGACGCTCCGCCGCGACATTGAAAAGAATGTTATCCGCGAAATTATCCCCGCAGATATGATGGACGACAAGACGAAGATATTTATTAACCCCACCGGACGCTTTGTCACCGGCGGTCCTCAGGGCGACAGCGGTCTCACCGGCAGAAAGATAATCGTTGACACCTACGGCGGATATTCACGCCACGGCGGCGGCGCATTCTCCGGCAAGGACCCGACAAAGGTCGACCGCTCCGCAGCATATGCCGCAAGATACATGGCGAAGAACATCGTCGCCGCAGGTCTTGCAGACAAGTGCGAGGTTGAAATCGCCTACGCCATCGGCGTTGACGAGCCCGTCTCCGTCTTTGTTGACAGCTTCGGCACCGGCATTATCCCCGACTCCGAGATAGCCGCCGCCGCAAACGAGGTCTTTGATCTCCGCCCGGCTTCGATAATCAAAGAGCTTGACCTCCGCCGCCCGATCTATCGCCAGATAGCCGCCCTCGGTCATGTCGGCAGAACCGATATCGACCTGCCCTGGGAGCACACCGACAAAGTAAATGCCCTCAAGGGAGCCGCAGGCATAAAATAAGATATACTTAAAATATATTATTGTATAGCAAACCGCCGCAGGGAAAAATCCTTGCGGCGGTCGATTTTTATTTTGTTTTATCCCCTGCAGCTGTCCTTGCCGCATTTTTTGCAATGCAGATGACTCCTGTCCGGCGTGAGATAATATTCCGCACCGCAGTACGGGCAGCGCACCGTGTCCACGCCCTTGAACATAGCTATAGACAAGGAAAGAAACACGGCGGCGGCGAGATAGAAGCATATCGCCGAGGTTATCGGCACTATCGCTACAACTATTGTAAACGACGGAACGACAATGCCGAGCACGATAAATGCCGCCGTCAACAGTAAAAGCAGCGCCGCCGCGACGGGGCGTTTTTTCCGTCCGATTATATTAAAATTTTCAAGAGTTTTGATGCGTTCGTCGTTGCTTTTCATTCCGCGCCTCCACACTTTTGCTGACTGTCGGTCACCCTGTGACATTTTTATTATAGCACAAGCAAAATAAGAGTCAATAGCGCAGAACAATATTTTTCAATTTATGATATTATCAGCTCATTTTAAAGCTGAGGACAAGAGATTGACACATTTCTTCCGGGCAAATAAGAAGCTACAATTTCTGAATTGAATTGACACAAAAAACGGCTTTCGGTCGAACCCCTCAGTCACTTCGTGACAGCTCCCCTGCAGGGGAGCCTATGGGAACCGAGCAACATTTTTATTTGATAGCCGCTTTCAAATTCTTTGCTTTATTTCATAGTCAATATTTTCACAGACTTCGTCAAAAGATGTATTAATCTCGTAATTAGAAAACCGAAGCACCTTTATCCCCTGCTTTTCAAGAATCTCGGTGCGCCTATCATCATATTTTCTGCCGTCATCCTCATAGTGCTGAGAACCGTCTATCTCAATTGCTATTTTAGCGCGATTACAATAAAAATCCAAAATATAGTTGCCGACAACTTTTTGTCGCTGAAATTTCAGCGGATACTCTCTCAAAAAATCATACCACAAATGGTTTTCCTGCGGGGTGGAGCACTTTCGTAATTCTTTCGCCCGCGAAATCAATTTGCCGTTATATTTTATCATTTTAACTTTCTCTGTTTCATAGGCTCCCCTGCAGGGGAGCTGGATTGGCGAAGCCAAGACTGAGGGGTTTAGCCCGCTCGGTTAAATTTTTAAACCCTGTTTTACAGCTTCTCCGCAAGCTCAGCGATATCGGTTATCTCGGAGCTCAGTTCAATAAGATATTTTCGCGTATCTTCATCGCGCAGGAGATATTCGCCGGCGCGGCGCACGGCTCTGTAAAAACGCCGGTCGATTTTCTCCGGGCAGTGGAGCAGCGGGCACATACCCGCGCGCGGGTCGGGCACGGGCACTATAACAGTTTCGTTTTCGCGCTCGACCGCGAGCGGAAACAGCGGGAATATCCTGCACGCAAGCGGTCTTTTGCGCCTGTCACAGCCGCCGCGGCAGACTATTACAGGCTCGCCGAAGTTGCCCTCGGAATCATTTATTTCAAAATCTTTGCCGCTTTCGAGCAGCTCTTTTTCGCCCGGGAACAGACCCATGCCGTCATTGTCCCCGCCGGAGCAGCAGCGCGCCGAGCAGAGCTTTCCGCAATTAAAAGGCTTGAGCGGGGTTATATTTTCAAGCTCGTCGAGCGCCTTTTGCAGCCCGCTTTTGAAGTTATTTTTCATATATCTATTCCTCCGAGCACTTCGCCGACCTTGCCGCAGATCAGCAAATCGGCTCGCGAATCCGCCGAAGTCGGGCTCATATTTATAACTATAAGATGTTTGCCGTTAAAGTAGTTCACAAGCCCAGCCGCAGGGTAGACGACCATGCTCGTCCCCGCGATTATCAGCGTGTCGGCGGAGGCTATCGCGCTGACCGCGCCGCGCACCGTTTCGTCGTCGAGCGCCTCTTCATAGAGCACGACATCGGGCTTTATTACCCCGCCGCAGGAGCAGTGCGGCACGCCCTCGCTGTTTATCATATAGTCAATATCAAAGCTCCTGCCGCACCGCGTACAGTAGTTTCTGAGCACGCTGCCGTGCAGTTCAAACACATTTTTGCTCCCCGCCGCCTGATGCAGACCGTCTATGTTCTGGGTCACGACCGCCGAGAGTATGCCTTTTTCTTCAAGCTCTGCAAGCTTTTTATGCGCGGCGTTCGGCTTTGACGAGACGGCATAGGAAAGTATTTTATCGCGATAGAATCTGTAGAACTCCTCTGTCTTGCGCTCGAAAAAAGTGTGGCTGAGCATCTGTTCGGGCGGGTAGTCATATTTCTGATTATACAGCCCGTCAACGCTTCTGAAATCGGGTATCCCGCTCTCCGTTGAGACGCCCGCTCCGCCGAAAAATACGAGCGAATGAGACTGCGATATTATCTGCGAAAGTTCGTTTTTCATCTGTATCACTCCGTTTCTGTCGATATAATTATAGCATTTTCCGCACGAAATCAAAATATTTTTTACAGATACGGCTCGGAAAATCCACAGCATTTTTATAGAGATTCAACAAACTTCGGCTTTTTCGGGATTTTTTTGAGATTTTCTATTTACAAACGCTTTTCATGCTGTTATCATAGGGACAACAAGACAGTGAGGTCATCATTATGAAGCTTTCAGCAAAACTGACAGCTAAATATTTCCCCTATTACTTTAGCTTTACCTACTTTTACGGTAAGGCTTATTTGCGTTTGACCGCAGACAGGGAAATGACAGCACCGAGCCGCGCTTAAAGCGCACAAAACTTGGTAATCTCCCCCGCAGTTGAACGCTGCGGGGGTTTTTTATTTTACAAATTTTCACCGGAGGGAAAAACAATGGTAGTTATTCTTAGAGAAAATTACAACGAAGATCAGCGCGACAATCTTGTGAACTGGCTTGAAAGCCTCGGCATCACGGTTCACAGCAGCCTCGGCGAGCACAACACCGTGCTCGGACTCGTCGGCGACACATCGGGAATCGACATCGATCTTATCAAGGCTCTCGATATCGTTGAGGATGTCAAGAGAATCCAGGAGCCGTACAAGAACGCGAACAGAAAGTTCCACCCCGAGGATACGGTAGTCGTCATCGACGAAGAAAAAGATATCAAAATAGGCGGCGGCAACTTTCAGATTATCGCGGGTCCCTGCTCCGTTGAATCGGAAGAGCAGGTCTGCGGCATCGCGCAGGCGGTTCAGAAATCCGGCGCAACTCTTCTTCGCGGCGGCGCGTTCAAGCCCCGCACTTCGCCCTACGCTTTCCAGGGACTGCGCGCAGAGGGTCTCAAGCTCCTGCTCGAGGCAAAGAAGCTGACCGGCATGCCGATAGTCACCGAAATCATGGATCTGTCTCAGCTGCCGCTGTTCGACGATGTCGATGTTATTCAGGTCGGCGCGCGCAACATGCAGAACTTCGAGCTCTTAAAGCAGCTCGGCCATATCAACAAGCCCATACTTCTCAAACGCGGACTTGCGAACACCCTGCAGGAGCTTCTCATGAGCGCCGAATACATCATGGCGGGCGGCAACATGAATGTTATCCTCTGCGAGCGCGGAATCAGAACATTCGAGACTTACACCAGAAACACCCTCGATGTTTCAGCCGTTCCCGCTATCAAAACTCTCTCGCATCTGCCGATAATCGTCGACCCCAGCCACGCGACCGGCATCTCGAAGCTTGTAAAGCCCATGGCCTTTGCAGCCACCGCCGCCGGAGCGGACGGACTTATTATCGAAGTCCACAACGACCCCGAGCACGCGCTCTGCGACGGTCCGCAGTCGCTGACCCCCGAGGCGTTCGACGATGTGGTCAAGGGCGTCAACAGCATCCGCCCGTTCGCATATAAAATGTAAGGTTGCCAACAGTCTGTCGAAAGGATATAATAATTATGAAAACAGCAGTTATAGGCCTCGGACTCATAGGCGGTTCAATGGCAAAAGCGTTCAAAGACAACACGGACAGCGAGGTTTACGGTCTTGATATAAACGAGAGCGTCATGCTCAAGGCGAAGCTCGTCGGCGCGATAGACGGCGAACTGACGGACGATATCCTCGCGCAGTGCGACAGAGTTATAATCGCGCTCTATCCCGAATCAACGGTCGAATTTCTTCAGAGCAAGGCGGATATAATCAAAAAAGGTGCGGTCGTTATAGACTGCTCCGGTGTAAAGCGATATGTCTTTACACCCGCTCACGAGCTTGCAAAAGCCCACGGCTTTGAATTCATCGGCGGACACCCGATGGCGGGCGTCGAGAGATGGGGATTTGACAGCTCGTTCGGCATGCTGTTCAACAACGCTTCGATGATCCTGACCCCCGACGGCGGCACGGACATCGCACTGCTGCACGAGATAAAGCAGATGTTCCTCTCGATAGGCTTCGGCAGCATCACCGTTGTTTCTCCTGAACAGCACGACAGAATTATCGCCTACACTTCTCAGCTCGCGCACGTCGTTGCCAGCGCATATATCAAGAGCCCGACGGCACTCGAGCACACGGGCATGAGCGCCGGCAGCTACAGAGACATGACGCGCGTCGCGTCGCTCAACTCAAAAATGTGGAGCGAGCTGTTCCTCGAAAACGGCGACAATCTTTTGAATGAAATAGATAACATTATAAATAATCTGACCGAATACCGCGACGCGATAGCGTCAAACGACAGGGCAAAGCTCGAAGCCCTGCTCGAGGACGGCACGAAGAGAAAAGCCATCTGCGGATAAAAAACAGGAGTGAAGACCATGCAGACCGTAAAAGTCAGGGCATCGACCGAATACGATGTGCTCATTGAGCGCGGGATATTAAAAAGAGCCGGAGAGCTTATAAAAGAATACACGGGCGCCGGCAGAGCTTTGCTGATAACCGACCGCACGGTGGACGGGCTATATTCAAAAGCCGCGCTCGAGTCACTGAAAAGCGCCGGGATAAGCTGCGAGAAGTTCGTCTTTGAGGACGGCGAGGAGCACAAGAGCCTCAAAACAGTCGGCGACATTCTCTCGTTCGCGGTGAGGCTCAGCCTCAACCGAAGCGATATATTCATAGCTCTCGGCGGCGGAATAGTCGGCGATGTAACGGGTTTTGCGGCGAGCGCATATCTGCGCGGAGTCAGATTCGTCCAGATACCGACAACGCTTTTAGCGGCGGTCGATTCCTCTGTCGGCGGCAAGACGGGAGTCAATCTTCCCGAGGGCAAGAACCTCGCCGGAGCATTTCATCAGCCGTCGCTCGTTTTGTGCGACCCCGATTGCTTCGACACGCTGAGTGATTCGCTCTTTGCCGACGGCGCGGCGGAGAGCATAAAATACGGCATAATCTCCGACGAAAGTCTCTTTGAAATTTTCGAATCAGGCGATGTAAAGGGCAATATCGAGAGCATCGTGCGCCGCTGCGTCGAGATAAAAAGCGACATAGTCTCGCGCGACGAGTTTGACACAGGCGAGCGTCAGAAGCTCAATCTCGGGCATACACTCGGTCACGCGATAGAGCGCTGCAGCGATTTTGCTGTTTCACACGGTCACGCGGTGGCGATTGGCACAGTTCGCGCCTGCATCGCGGCGCAGAAGCTCGGCGTGTGCAAAGATAACATATCGGAGCGCGTAAAAAAAGTTATGGCGCGAAACGGGCTTCCCAGTTCGACCGACATTCCCGTTCATGAGCTCGCGGGAGTCATGCATCGCGACAAAAAATGCAGCTCGGCGGGAATAAATCTCATTCTGCCGACTAAAATCGGCGAGTGCATCCTATATAAGACAAGCCCGGACGCGCTCGAAAGCATATATTCTCTTTGACGGAGGGCGCAATGGATATCAGGATAACACCGGGCAAGCTTCGGGGCACTCTCGAAGCTCCGCCATCGAAGTCGCACGCGCACAGGCTGATGACAGCCACCAAGCTCGCAGGCGGCAAAAACTCCGAATCGCTCTGCACCTCCGAGGACACGCGCGCAACCTTCCGCTGTCTTAACGAGCTGCATGACGGCGGCATCCTTGACTGCGGCGAGAGCGGAACGACTCTGCGCTTCCTGCTCCCCGTCGCCTCGGCGCTCGGAATAAATGCAGAATTCATCGGCCACGGCAGACTGCCGGAGCGCCCGATGTCGGCGCTCAACAATGCGCTCAGAGAAAACGGCGCAGTGATTTCCGCTGATAATCTGCCGATAAAAGTCTCAGGGCAGCTTCACGCGGGCTTGTTCAGAGTCCCCGGCAACATCAGCTCGCAGTTCATATCGGGTCTGCTTTTCGCCCTGCCGCTGCTTGACGGCGACAGCGAAATAGTAATAGAGGGCAAGCGCGAATCGGTCGGATATATCGACATGACGCTCGATACGCTCAGAAGCTTTTCTATCAATATAGAAGAGACCCCGAGCGGATACAAAATAAAAGGTCCGCAGAAATATATCGAGCCCGACTCACCGCGCGTTCAGGGCGACTGGTCGAACGCCGCGTTCTTCCTTTGCGCAGGCGCGCTCGGCGGAGAGACGGATATCACGGGGCTGTCATCCGACAGCCGGCAGAGCGACCGCGCGGTTGTGAATATATTGAAAGACTTCGGCGCAGATGTAAATTGCGGCGATATGATTTCAGTCCGAGGGAACGGGCTTCGCGGCATTAAAATAGACATTTCGCAGTGTCCCGATCTCTTCCCGACCCTCGCGGCAACCGCATGTGCGGCTTTGGGCGATACGATATTTACAAACGCCGCACGGCTCAGAATAAAAGAGAGCGACCGCATCGAGGCGGTCGAAAAGATGATAAATTCACTCGGCGGCTCAGCCGAAAGCACGGTGGATTCACTGACCGTCCACGGCACGGGCACACTCCCCGGCGGCGAGGTCGATTCGTTCAACGATCACCGCATCGTCATGGCGGCGGCAGTCGCGGCGTGCATATGCGAAAATCCCGTTGTTATACACGACGCGCAGGCGGTGAACAAATCATATCCGAACTTCTTTGAAGACTACAGAAAGCTGGGAGGCAAAGCGGATGTCATCTGAAAACGGACAGAACATAAAACTCACGGTGTTCGGCGAATCGCACGCGAGCGCAGTCGGAGTTGTTATTGAGGGACTGCCCGCGGGCGAAGCGATAGACGAGGAGCAGATAATGCAATTCATGCGCCGCAGAATGGGCGGCAAGGCATGGAGCACTCCACGAAAAGAGGAGGACAGGCCTGAATTCCTGTGCGGTCTGCTCGGCGGCAGAACCACGGGCGCGGCGCTCTGCGCGATAATACGCAACAGCAACATCCGTCCCGCGGACTACGAAAACATGAAAAATATTCCGCGTCCGTCCCATGCGGACTACCCCGCGTTCGTCAAATACGGCGGCGCGAACGACCGAAGCGGCGGCGGGCAGTTTTCCGGCAGGCTGACGGCTCCCCTGTGCGTCGCAGGCGCGATAAGCGAACAGATACTCGCGCGAAAGGGCATAAAAGTCGCCGCGCACCTCTCGCGTGCGGCGGGCATCGACGATGCGCCGTTTGACCCCTGCAACCCGGACAACGGAATTTTTGACAAGCTCAAAACGAAGCTCTTCCCCACCATTGACGACAAGGCGGGCGAAGAGATGACGAAGAAAATAATCGAGGCAAAAGAGTCGCTCGACTCCGTCGGCGGAATAGTCGAATGTGCGGTCACGGGACTCGGCGCGGGGCTCGGCGACCCGATATTCGGCTCGGTCGAGAGCAGGATATCTTCAATGATATTCGGCATCGGCGGCGTGCGCGGAATAGAATTCGGCGCGGGATTCTCTGCGGCGGACATGACCGGAAGCGTCCACAACGACCCCTACTGCCTCATTGACGACAAGATAAAAACGGTCACGAACAACCACGGCGGCATCATCGGCGGACTCACGAGCGGAATGCCGATAATATTCAGAGCGGCGTTCAAGCCGACCCCGTCGATAGGTCTGCCGCAGAGGAGCGTCGATCTCGATTCGCTCGAGGAGACGCGCCTCGAAGTCAGAGGCAGGCACGACCCGTGCATCGCGGTGCGTGCAGTCCCCTGCGTCGAAGCGGCGGCGGCAGTGACCGTTCTCGATATAGTGCTCGGCAAATAAATTCATACGGAGATGGTAAAAATGGAACTTTCAGACTACAGAAAAGAACTTGACTCGATCGACGCGCAGATGCTTGAGCTTTTCAAGCAGAGAATGAACACCGTGCGCGGCGTTGCGGAATATAAAAAAGAAAACAGGCTGCCCGTCCTCCAGCAGAGCAGAGAGCGCGAGATCCTTGCCGCCGCGGCGGCGGGAGCAGGCGAGGAGCTCGAAGACTACGCCCGCACATTTTTTGCGACCCTCATGGATGTCAGCCGCTCTTATCAGGAGAGACTGACCGCAAAGGGCGGCGTTATCTCGGAGACTATAACCGAGGCGCTCAAAAACACTCCGCCGATATTCCCGAAGCACGGCACCGTCGCCTGCCAGGGCGTTGAGGGCGCATATTCCCAGCTCGCCTGCGACAAGCTCTTTACCGCTCCGTCCATCTCATATTTCAAGAATTTCGAGGGCGTGTTCGCCGCCGTTGAACAGGGGCTGTGCGAATACGGTATTCTCCCGATTGAAAACAGCACCTACGGCACGGTAAACGAGGTCTACGACCTGATGAAAAATTACCGTTTTCATATTGTAAGAAGCATCAAGCTCAAAGTTGACCACTCCCTGCTCGTCCTGCCCGGCACAGAGCTTAAAGATGTCAAGGAGATATTCTCCCACGAGCAGGCGATCGGACAGTGCTCGGAGTTCCTCAAGGCACACCCCGGCATAAAAGTCACCGTGTGCGACAACACCGCCGCCGCGGCAAAGATGCTCCACGAGAGCGGCAGGCACGACGCCGCGTCTATTTCGTCGGCGGGCTGCGCGAATCTCTACGGTCTGAAAAAGCTCGACACCCGCGTGCAGAACACGGACGGCAACTTCACCCGCTTCATCTGCATCTCGAAGAAAGCCATGATTTTCCCCGGCGCGGACAGAATAAGCCTCATGCTCTCCCTGCCGCACAGACCCGGCTCGCTCTATTCGCTCATCTCGAAGTTCTCCGTCCTCGGACTCAACCTCACAAAGCTTGAGAGCCGCCCGATAGCCGGCAGCGACTTTGAATTCATGTTCTATTTCGACATCGAAGCGTCCGTATATTCCCCCGCAGTCCTTGCCCTGCTCGACGAACTTTCGGACAGTCCGGAGCTGTTTGTGTTCCTCGGCAGCTATTCGGAGGTCTGACATGAAGTGCGCACTCATCGGCGAAAGGCTCGGTCACAGCTACTCGAAGCTCATTCACGAGGCGTTCGGACTGTATTCATATGAACTGGTCAGCCTGCCGAAGGACAAGGTCGGCGAGTTCATGGAGAACAAAGAATTCGACGCGTTCAATGTGACTATTCCATATAAGCGCACGGTCATGCCATATTGCTCATACATCAGCCCCGAGGCAAAAGAAATAGGCAGCGTCAACACCGTTGTCAGAACACCCGACGGGCTTCACGGATTCAACACCGACTATTTTGGTTTCAAATCCATGGCAGAGCGCGCGGGAATAGATTTTGCGGGCAAAAAAGTTGTCATCCTCGGCAGCGGCGGCACTTCGCTGACCGCGAGAGCCGTGGCATCGGACGGCGGCGCAGAGAGAATAGCCGTAGTCTCCCGCTCCGGCGAATACAACTACGACAATCTCGAAAAGCTCGCCGACTGCGAAGTGCTGATAAACACGACACCTGTCGGAATGTATCCGAACAACGGCAGCTCGGCGGCGAATCTCGACAAATTTCCGCACTGCGAGGCGGTGCTCGATGTGATATATAACCCGCTGCGCACAGAACTTGTCATGCAGGCGCTCGAACGCGGGATAAAATGCTCGGGCGGGCTCTATATGCTCGTCGCGCAGGCGGCGCAGAGCGCAAAATATTTTTGCTACGCCGAGATAGGCAAAGAGGAAATCGAGCGCGTATTCCGTTCACTCGCGCTCGATGTTCAGAATATAATTCTCGTCGGCATGCCCGGATGCGGCAAGACAACCGTCGCTGAAGAGCTCTCGAAGCTCACCGGGCGAAAAGCGGTCGACACGGATTCGCTCGTCGAAGAATCGGCGGGAATGAGTGTCCCTGAAATATTCTCGCAATACGGCGAGAAGCGCTTCAGGGAGCTTGAAGCGCAGGCTGTCCGCGGCGCGGCAAAAGAAAAAGGGCTGATAATCGCAACGGGCGGCGGTGCGGTGCTCGACCCCGAGAATGCCCGTGCGCTCAAGGGCAACGGGCGCATATATTATCTCAAGAGAGACCTCGATCTGCTCTCGCTCGACGGCAGACCGCTCTCGAAGAGCCGCGAAACGCTTGATAAAATGTTCGAGGCACGCGACCCGATATATTCGAATTGCGCGGACGCGGCAATTAACAATGATTTATCCCCTGTGTTGACCGCACAGCGGATAAAGGACGAGCTCAGCTCGTCCGGTATATAGGAGACAGGTTTGGCAAAAGGGAGCAGAAATTCTGCTCCCTTTTGTCCTTTTCATATTGCTTTCTATTGATTGTTTTGCTTTTTTATATTAGTATTATGGCATGAATACATTACCGAAAAGAAAATCACTACGACTAAAAGGATATGACTACGGCAGCGAGGGCGCATATTTCGTAACAATCTGCACTCATGACAAAAAATGCACCCTTTCCCGCATCCGTAGGGACGACCCTTGCGGTCGTCCGCGCATCGAGCTTACGGAGCTCGGAAAAGTTGCGTATGAAGCTGTATTTGCAATTGAAAACAAATATAAAGTAACAGTCAGCGACTGCTCAATTATGCCTAACCACATTCACCTAATTATATTTATCCCTAAAGAACGGACGGGGGCAAGCCCCGTCCCTACGCTATCAAAAGTAATAGGCTCATATAAATCAATCATAGCTGTCGATTACTTACGCCTATGCAAATCCAGAGGGATCGTAATGGGTTCTCTGTGGCAAAACAAATTTTATGACCACATAATACGAGACGAAGACGATTATCTGACAAAAGCCCAATATATAGAAAACAACCCCGCAAAATGGATTGAAGATAAATACTATATTAAAGATGTCTAAAAATTCCCCGGCCGACGCAATGTGACCGGGGGAATAATTATTTATTCAGCCGCGCTCTGAAGCTTTTCATCATGTCTTCGACGCCTGCGGCAAACGCGGACGCCGTGTGCGCGCCGATGGAAAACATCTCCTGATAATGGGCGTAATCTTTGAAGAACAGCTTTTCCGCAAGCTTGCCGTAGCCCGCAAAGAACATGCAATAGTCGTTGTCCGGGATAATATATCCGAGCGCGTCGTTCGCGAGCCCGAAAACCGCCGTGTCCCCGCCGACTATATTACAGAGGCTTTTGAAGCCGCTCGCCCTGTTTGTAATGCTATTTTCCGCGAGCATATCGCCCGTGCCGCTGACAAGTCCGGGCGTTATCTCACCGGGCACGAGCAGGGCTTTGAACTCACCGCCGAGTTCGAGATATCCAGTCTCCGTCTCGAGTTCATATATTCCCTTTGCGGGTCTCGCCATATCGAAGCACGCGAAGCCGAGCTTGCCTATTATCTTTTCGAGCGGATTATCGACCCTGAGCGCCGTTTCTTTGTGTATTGAAACAAGCTTCGGCTCAAGCTCGCGCTCTTTGACAGTGCATTTGCCTATTCTTTCGACGGCGCTTTTATACGCTTCGCCGCTGTTTTTAGGCGAGAACAGAGGATTTTGCTCTATTTCTTCGCGCTCTTTCGTCATCGCGAGAACGAGCTTCCCGAGATCGCGCCCGAGAGTCTCTGTCTGGCGTGTAAAGTTCTCTTCCTTTACTCCGCCCGCTCCCCTGTTCGGGTATATTCCGTTGACGGCACCGTTGATAAAAATGAAATTTTCGCCTGCCGCGTTTATCTCACGCTCCATATAAAACGGGAAATCGGCGGAGAGCATATCTCCGCGGTTGTTCTTTATCCGCAGCCCGTTTGCGTATGGATGCGCGCCGAAGTTGACTAAAACTGTCGGGCGGCTCGCGCCGTTATCGGGCACGAAGCGCAGGCGGTTGAGGCGCGGCGAATATTCGCGCGGCGGACGCTTGGCGAAGATAAAATCTTTTATCCCGTACTCGCTCAGAGTCATGTCGCCATACGACTTTTTTGCCGAATATTTTTTGAGCTTTTCGACGCTGTTTTCGCCTATCTGCGCCGCAAAAAGCCGACCCGGTTCCATATTTCTTACCGCATCGGCGACGGCTCTCTTTGTCTTTTCAACTATAAGATCTATAAACGCGCCGTCAACGCTCGGCATTGGCTGTGAGTGCGTTATCAGCTTTGATATGTTTTCAAAAAATTTCTTACCCGTAACGCTCCATATGCCCATGGTGTCTATCGAGCTGTGGGCGTGGGTCGAAAAAATATTGATATATCCGACATTGTTCGTGCGGCAGAACGAGTCGAGCTCGCTGCGTATGCGGCGAACGACCGTGTTTGTGAGTCCGATGCAGTCAACGGCGCAGAACACCTCAGCCGCTCTTTGCTCGCCGTCGCTTATGGCTATCGCCCTCACTTTTATATCATCGAGCACGCCGCGAACCCTGCGCGGCGGAACAGACAGGTTGCCGCCGATATAATAATTTTTCGTGTCAATATCCGGCGGGGTTATGCTTTGTTCAGAGAAGCCGAGATACCAGCTGTCGCCGGCAGTGTCCGCAATGCGTATTGTATCTTCGTGCTCATCCTTCGGCTTTTTTGTTTTGAATCCGGGCGGCTCGGGCAGAATTCTATTCAGCCCGCTCAAAAAAGCCGTCAGTCCCTGCTGCGCCCTGAATGCGCGGTCGGCGCCTTTTTTGAATTTTTCGTCAAAAGTATACATATCTCACCTCGCGAGCAAGTAAAGTTAATCGTCTTTATATTATAAATTATTCCGGCGCATGCTTTTTTGTCATTGGCCGTGCCGTATGCGGCATATTATTCCTGTGCCCGCTTCTCTTCTTTCTCTATAATACAATGTTTAGAAGAATATCGCAACCCCGGTTCATTCACGGTTCGTACAAATTTTCTTTACTTTGATTTAATGAATTTTTACTATTCAGTACACAATCGGATGTTATTATGTCAGTGTAGTGAGAGGGAAGAAAAGCCAGACGGCTACCAACTACGAAAGGACATCAGCAAGATGAAAAGCAAAAACTGCGTTCTCGTCTGTGTAACTCCGCAGAGCAAATGCGAACAGCTGATCCGTTCCGGGTCGCTGATAGCGCAGCAGTACGGAGTGCCGCTCGAAGTTCTCAGCGTGTTCCACGAGAGGGACGGATTCAGCCCCGATCCCGCAGTGCTTGAAGATCTGTACGAATGCGCAAAAAACGAAAACGCGCAGATGAGCGTATATTTTAATGACAGTCCGGCTATCCTCGCCGCAGTCATCGCCAAAAAGAAAGGCGCTGTTGACATCGTCACCGGATTCCCGAAAGAGAGGAGCACGCATTTCGTCTCCGCCCTGCACACACTTGTGCCGGATATCCAGATAAGCATGGTCGACGTTGACGACAACGGCAAAATTTATCGCATGATCCCTCAGGAAGCCCAGCCGCACTATGAAATGGTCGGCGCTCAGGGCGTATAATCAAGACAACCACAAACTTTTCCGGTTTTTTCATTGTTATTCTCCAAAAGTCAAGACAGCGAACAGAGCAATCTGTCCGCTGTCTTGGCTTTTTATCTGAAGAACCCGTGTAAAGCCAACAAGCTTTACGCCTCATTTACTGTTTCAACGCCTTTATCGGCGGTTCTGCACAGGTGGACGCTCTTGACGAGCCCGCTTTTTTCGAGCTCGGCGCGGCATTTTTCGGCGTCGTTCTCCGACTCGAACAGCCCGAAGACGGTCGGACCGCTTCCGCTCATCTGCGCGAGCGAACTGCCGTGGCGGCGCATGATGCTCTTTATTCTCACGCGCTCCGGCACTTCTATCGTCTGCTCGAAGACATTGCCTGCCTGGCGGCAGATGCCCTCAAAATCAGCGTTCGCCGCGGCGTCGAGCATGCCGACCTTGTTCGGATGATATATAAAACTCGCGGAATCAAAATCGCCGTAGGCGCGCGCGGTCGAGACGCCCGTTGCGGGCTTTGCGAGCACGACGAAGCAGCTTTTGAGCGGCGGAAGATGCGAAAGTATGCCTCCTGTGTGCTGGGAGAGCATAGTGCCGCCCGCGATGCAGAATGGCACATCGCTGCCGATTTTCAGCCCGATATCGCAGAGCTTCTGCGTGCCCATATCCGTCCCGAAAAGCCTGTCGAGTCCGACTATAACTCCCGCGCCGTCCGCGCTTCCGCCGGCAAGACCCGCTTCAAACGGAATATTTTTTTCAATGTGTATGTCAACTCCCCTGCCGCTGAGCCCCGCTTCTTCGAGAAAAGCCTGCGCCGCGCGATAGGCTATGTTCTTGCTGTCGGTCGGCAGAGCCGGCTCGGAGCAGGTAAGGCGGATAATACCCTCGCCGTTCTCCTGCACAGTCACCGTGTCCGCAAGCGAGACAGACTGCATGACCATGAACAGCGAGTGGTAGCCGTTCGGCAGTTTTGCCAGAATGTCGAGAAAGAGATTTATTTTTGCGTTTGCCCTGAGTTTGATCTTCATGACTGCACCTCTCTTTTTACTCTATCGGAATTTGCACGGGCTGGCGGTTCTGGAACAGCGTCACGCAGTCGAATCCGCTGCGCTGTGCTATCTCCATGCCGACATCGACTCCCGCGCCGATATCCTTTGCATAGTGGGCGTCCGAGCCGACGGTCACAAATTCGCCGCCGAGCTGTTTAAAGCGCCGGACAACATCCTCCTCGGGCATAGTTTTACCGAGCTTCTGTCTGAGCCCCGAGGTGTTTATTTCGAGCGCCTTTTCGTTCTTAACGAGCAGAGAAAGAATCTCATCGACCTTGTCCGAAAACTTCGACATATCAACGGATATGCCGTGCTCGCCGACGATATATCGAAGCGGATATGTCATATGCGCCAGGGTATCGAACTTCGCCCAGCGCGCGAGCTTTATAAGCTCGTCAAAATATTTATTCATCAGGTCGTTTATATCCCACTGGGAATAATCAAGATACATAAAATCCTGCTCATTCCGGAAATTATGCACCGAGCCTATGACCATATCATAGGGCAGATTCGCGAGTATCTCCTCCGAGGTCGCGACATCGTACATCGGCTGACCGAGCTCCACGCCCGCGCAGACGAGCAGCTTCCCGCGAAACGCCGAGCGCGCCTTGGTGACATCGATAAACGACTGGAGCGCCACGCGGTCATAGTGATCCCGTCTGTAGAAATCCGCCTCGACATGATCCGTGAAGGCTATCGCCCGAAGTCCCGCCATATCGGCGCATTCGCACATATACATCGCCGAATGATGTCCGTCGGGTGAGTTGTCGGTATGAACATGAGTGTCGATAATTCTTTGCGGCATCGCGCTTCCTCCATGATACTGACGGTAAAGTATACAATATGATAACATATTTTTCCGCCCTGTAACAGTATTAAACACAAAAAAATTCAAATTGTTCAACCGCTATTGAGGATGGGCATAAAATATGGTAGAATATCTTGATATCAGATGTATATAAGTAATTCTGATAAGCGCACAGGAAAGGAAGAATAAAAATGAGAGCTGTCATGACTGTTACGGGCAAGGACATAATCGGTATCCTCGCAGAGGTGTCCGGAAAATGCTCGGAACTCAATGTAAACATAACCGAAGTGACGCAGAGCGTCCTGCAGGATCTTTTCTGCATGATAATGCTCGTTGACACGGAGAAATGCTCCGTGCCGCTGTCCGAATTTTCCGATATAATGAGCCGTCTCGGCCGCGAGCACGGGCTCGATATCCATGTTATGCACGAGGACGTGTTCGACTCGATGTATCACGTCTGATCTACGCACCTGAGAGGATCCTTACTATGATAAACACAAGAGACATTCTCGAAACGATACATATGATCGAGGATGAAAACTTAGATATACGCACAATAACCATGGGCATCTCCCTGCTCGACTGCTGCTCGCAGGATATTGACGACTCCTGCCGCAGAGTATACGACAAGATAGCGCGCAAGGCGGAAAATCTTGTCAAGGTCGGCTGCGAGATTGAAAAAGAATACGGCGTGCCGATAATCAACAAGCGCGTCGCAGTCACCCCCATCGCCATGCTTGCCGCCGCATCGGGCGGCGACCCGGTGAAATACGCGCTCACGCTCGAAAAGGCGGCGCAGGCTGTCGGAGTCAACTTCATCGGCGGCTATTCCGCACTCGTCCAAAAGGGCTTCGCCCCCGGAGACGAGGCACTCATCAACAGCATACCCGAAGCGCTCGCAAGAACAGAGCATGTCTGCTCGAGCATAAATATAGGCTCGACAAAGGCGGGCATAAACATGGACGCGGTCGCGCTCATGGGCAAAATTATCAGAAAGACCGCCGAGCTCACCGCCGACAACAACTGCATCGGCGCGGCGAAGCTCGTTGTGTTCTGCAACGCGCCCGAGGATAACCCGTTCATGGCGGGCGCATTCCACGGCCCCGGCGAGCCGGAGAGCGTGATAAATGTCGGCGTATCGGGTCCCGGCGTTGTCCGCTGTGCTCTCAAGAAGATTCCCGACGGCAACCTTACAGATGTTGCCGACACGATAAAAAAGACCGCGTTCAAGATAACCCGCCTCGGTCAGCTCATCGCGAGCGAGGCTTCGCGCAGGCTTGATGTGCCTTTCGGCATAGTCGACCTCTCCCTCGCGCCCACGCCCGCAGTCGGCGACTCCGTGGCGCACATTCTCGAAGAGATAGGTCTCGAACAGTGCGGCGCGCATGGCACAACGGCGGCGCTCGCCCTGCTCAACGACGCGGTCAAAAAGGGCGGCACGATGGCATCGTCGCATGTCGGCGGTCTCTCCGGAGCGTTTATCCCCGTCACCGAGGATGCCGGAATGATAGACGCCGCACGCGCGGGCACACTGAAGATAGAGAAGCTCGAAGCGATGACAGCGGTCTGCTCCGTCGGTCTCGATATGATAGTCGTTCCCGGCGACACAACTGCAGAAGTTCTCTCGGCGGTTATCGCGGACGAGGCGGCTATCGGCATGGTGAACTCTAAGACGACTGCGGTCAGGCTCATCCCCGCCATCGGCAAGAATGCCGGCGAGGAGCTGAACTTCGGCGGACTGCTCGGCTCGGGTCCGATAATGCCGCTCAACACCGCATCCCCCGCAAAGATGATCTCGCGCGGCGGACGCATACCCGCTCCGCTCCAGAGCCTCAAAAACTGATTAAAAAGGAAGTTTTTCAATGAAGGTACTCGTCACAGGCGCCAACGGACAGCTCGGCTACGATGTTATAAAACGCCTGAACGCCCTCGGGGATGAACCCGTCGGCGCGGACAGAGAAGAGTTCGACATCACGGACGGCAAGGCAGCGGAAAGTTATATCACCGCTCTGCACCCCGACGCCGTCGTTCACTGCGCCGCCTATACGGCAGTTGACAAGGCAGAAGACGACCGCGACACCTGCCGCAGGGTCAATGTCGACGGCACAAGAAATATTGCCCTCGCCTGCGAAAGAATCGGCGCAAAGCTCGTCTATATCAGCTCCGACTATGTTTTCGGCGGCAGCGGCACCAAGCCGCTTGAAATCAACGCGCCGAAAGACCCGCAGAATATCTACGGAATAACAAAGCTCGGCGGCGAGGAAGAGGCGAAGAAATGCCAAAAGCACTTCATAGTGCGCACCTCGTGGGTGTTCGGAATAAACGGCGGCAACTTCGTAAAGACTATGCTCCGGCTCGCCGACTCGCACAAGAAGCTGACCGTCGTTGACGACCAGACCGGCTCGCCGACCTATACGCCCGACCTTGCAAGGCTTATCTGCGACATGATAAAGACAGAAAAATACGGCACATATCATGCCTCGAACGAGGGCTACTGCACATGGGCGGAGTTCGCAAAAGAGATAATGCGTCAGGCTGAAAAGACAACTGAGATTGTCCCCTGCACCACCGCCGAATATCCCGCGAAGGCAAAGCGCCCGGAGAACTCGCGCCTTTCAAAGAAATGCCTTGACGATGCGGGATTTGACCGCCTGCCGCCGTGGCAGGATGCACTCGCAAGATTTCTCAAAGAGCTTGATTTAGCATGATATTTTTAGTATAATAAATTGATGGACAACCAGTTTGACTTCTTATTTTTGAAGGGAGGACTTTCCTTGATAAGACTTGAAAATCATCTCGGCGTTATCGAGATATCTCAGCCCTATTTCGCGTCCCTCATCGGCAATGCCGCCTCCTCTTGCTTCGGAGTTGCGGGCATGGCCAACAGCAATATGCGCCAGGGTCTGCGCGCCGTTCTCAACAAGAACGGTCATTTCGCCGACCAGGGTATCTCCGTGCGCAAGGACGGCGAGGGTCTTATTGTTGACCTGCACATAATCGTGTCCTACGGAGTCAACATATCCGCCATATGCCAGAGTATCGTCAACAAAGTCAGATACACAGTCGAAGAGGCTACGGGACTTGAGGTTCACGCAGTCAATGTCTATGTTGACGGAATGAAGAACGAATAAAACCGATTTACGGCCGCCTGACAACGGCTGTCCGGGGAGGAAAATAAATGACAATCACAGGAGCAATTCTGCGCAACGCTGTTATATACGCGGCGCAAATGATCACTTCTCACCGCCAGGAGATAGACGCGCTCAACGTCTTTCCCGTGCCTGACGGCGATACCGGCACAAATATGTCCATGACCATAACCAACGCCTCGCGCGAGGTCAGAGTCAAGGACGACAGCGAGAGCGTCTCGGCTGTTGCAAGCTGCGTGGCTTCGGGTCTGCTGCGCGGCGCAAGAGGCAACTCCGGCGTTATCCTCTCGCTCATATTCCGCGGAATTTCCAAGGGACTCAAGGGTCTTGACGAGGCTGACGGTGCAGCGATAGCCTCCGCGCTCGAGCACGGCAGTTCCTCGGCATATAAAGCGGTCATGAAGCCCACCGAGGGCACGATTCTCACCGTTATCCGCACGGCATCCGAGTATGCCCGCAAGGCAGTGAACGACGGCGAGACGGACGCGGTCAGGGTGTTTGACATCGGTCTCGAGGGCGCGAAAGCCGCCCTTGCCGACACGCCGAATATCCTCCCCGTGCTCAAAAAAGCCGGCGTCGTTGACGCAGGCGGCAGCGGACTTGTCTGCATTTTCACCGCGATGTCCGATGTGTTCCACGGCAAGGAAGTGAACCTTGACGCCGACGAGGCGGAGGAAGCAAAGAGCGAAGAGAAAGCGGACGAACACTCCGCAGACAGCCGCTACACCTACTGTGCAGAGTTCATCTCCCGCCGCGAGAGCGACAAGGATATCCGCGAGCTGCGCGCATATCTCGAAGCTATCGGTGAGTGCGTCTCCGTCACGGATGACGGAAAGAATATAACTGTCCATGTCCACACGAACGCGCCCGGAAAGGCGATTCAGAAGGGCATCGAATACGGTCAGCTGACCAATATAAAAGTTGAAAATATGCATCAGGAGCATCAGAACGCCTCGTGGGGTTCTGCGCCCGAGGATCAGCCCGAGCCGATGAAAGCGGTCGAGCCGACGAAGCCGTTCGGCTATGTCGCGGTCGCGTCCGGTGAGGGTCTGTGCGAGCTGTTCACCGAGCTCGGCGCAGATCAGATAGTCAGCGGCGGACAGACGATGAACCCGAGCACCGACGATCTGCTCAAGGCGGTTCTCGCGACCCCCGCAGAGCATGTATATATTCTCCCCAACAACAAAAATATTATCATGGCGGCGGAGCAGGTCGATCCCCTGACCGACCGCGACGTGCGCGTGCTGCACACAAAGACCATTCCGCAGGGCATCGCTGCGCTGCTCAATGTTGATGACACGCTCTCCGCGGAGGAGAATCATCTCACGATGATGAAAGCCGCCGAGAAAGTTTCAACCGGTCTTGTCACCTTTGCCGCGCGCGACAGCTCGATAGACGGCCAGTCCGTCAAAGAGGGCCAGATTCTCGGCATGGAAAACGGCAAGATAACAACAGTCGAGTCGAATGTCATTCAGGCGGCGTACAAGGTCACAAAGCACCTGTTCAAGCGCGGAACATCCTCGCTTGTCACGCTGATCTACGGCAACGGCACCACCGAAGAGGAAGCCGAGGAGCTCGCCTCACTGCTGACCGCGAAGTTCGGCTCGGATATCGAGGTCTCTGTTATAAACGGCGGTCAGCCCGTCTACTATTTCATAATTTCGGTCGAATAAGATGAAGCTCGATACTGATATAAAATACTTAAAGGGCGTTGGCGAGAGGCGCGCCGCGATGCTGTCGCGGCTTGGCGTCTCTGATGTCAACGCCCTCGTGCGTCTCTATCCGCGCGTCTACGAGGACTGGAGCCGGATAAAAAGCATAAACGAGGCGCAGATAGGCGAGATATGCTGCATAAAAGGCATTGTGGGTTCGCCCGTGCGCAAGAATCTCATTCGTAAAGGCTTGACACTTTACAAGACTGAGATAACCGACGGCAGCGGAATAATGGGCATCACCATTTTCAACAGCCGTTTTGCGGCGGAAAAGCTCACCGAGGGCGACGAATTTCTGTTCTTCGGCAGAGTCGGCGGCAACCTTTACCGCAAGGAGATGAACTCGCCGGAAATAGAACCCGCCGAGGGCGCGGACAGGATAAGACCGATCTATCCGCAGACGCACGGACTCAATTCAAAAATGATAGAAAAGCTTGTCCGCACGGCGCTGTCAGAGTGCCGGGACGAGCTTGTTGATCCGATCCCGCTCTGGCTGCGCGAAAAATACTGCTTGATGAATCTGCCGGACTCGCTCTGGAACATTCATTTTCCGAAGAACCCCGATTATCTCGAAGAGGCGCGGCGCAGGCTGATATTCGAAGAGCTGTTAATATTGCAGCTCGGGCTTGAAAAAATGCGCTCGCAGACTCAGAAGAACGCGGGCGCAATAATAGAACGCGATTTCAGCGAAGAATATTTTTCGCATCTCCCCTTCTCCCCGACCGGCGCACAGCGTAGAGCGGTAAAAGAAGCCATACTGGACATGATGAGCGGCAGGCAGATGAACCGCCTGCTCCAGGGAGATGTCGGCTCGGGCAAGACCGCGGTCGCCGCCGCGCTCGTCTATTCGGCGGCTAAGAATTCGATGCAGTCGGCTCTCATGGCGCCCACGGAGGTGCTCGCCGAACAGCACTATAAAACTTTCTTAAAGCTCTTCGAGGGCTGCGGAATAAATGTCGAACTGCTCACAGGTTCGGACACAGCCGCGCAGAAAAGGCGAAAAAAAGAAGCCCTCAAAGCGGGCGAAATCGACCTGCTCATCGGCACCCACGCAATAATCCAGTCGGATGTCGAGTTCAAGTCCCTCGCGCTCGTCATAACCGACGAGCAGCACCGTTTCGGCGTTGAGCAGAGAAACGCACTCGGCGAAAAGGGCGAGAATCCGCATCTATATGTCATGTCGGCAACGCCCATTCCGCGCACGCTGGCGCTGATAATCTACGGCGAGCTGGACATATCAATTCTCGACGAGCTGCCGCCCGGCAGGCAGAAAATAGAGACTTACGCCGTCACCTCGGAGCTGCGGCAAAGAGCATATAACTATGTTAAAAAGCACCTCGACGCGGGGCGGCAGGGGTATATAATCTGCCCGCTCGTTGACGAGGGCGAGAGCGACACGGAGCTCGCCTCCGCCGTGAAATACGCAGACGAACTGCAGCGCGACGATTTTCGCGGCTACACGGTCGGGCTGATGCACGGCAAGATGAAGAGCGCGGACAAGAAAAAAGTTATGGAGTCGTTCTCAAATGGCGAAACGCAGCTGCTCGTCTCGACAACAGTCATCGAGGTCGGCGTAGACGTGCCGAACGCCGTAATTATGGTCATAGAAAACGCCGAGCGATTCGGGCTCTCTCAGCTTCACCAGCTCCGAGGGCGAATCGGACGCGGGCAATATAAATCCACCTGCATTCTCATCACGGACGCAAAAAACGACACGGCGCAGCGACGCATGAAGGTCATGGAGACGACGACCGACGGCTTCAAAATCGCGGACGAAGATCTCAGGCTGCGCGGCCCGGGCGAATTTTTCGGCTCGCGCCAGCACGGACTGCCCGAGATGAAGATAGCCGATATGCTCGAAGACAGAAGCACGCTCGAAGAGACACAGCGAGCGGCAAAGGAAATCATGACGCGCGACCCGGAACTTTCATCACCCGAGAGCGCGGCTCTGAAAAACGAGATTCAGCGGCTTTTCGACGCAGTCGGAAGCGCAGGAATGAACTGAAAAATCCGTATTGCACCAAGCAAGTGTTCATAAAAAGTTTCAGTCCCGACAGTGATATCTGCCGGGACTTTTTGTATATATAATTAAACTGAGTGATAAATTGGGATTTATCTATCACTCGAGCCGTAGCAAAGTAAAAGTAAGTGACCGGCTGATTTTTATAATCAGA
Source organism: Oscillospiraceae bacterium (assembly GCA_050873305.1). Taxonomy (GTDB): domain Bacteria; phylum Bacillota; class Clostridia; order Oscillospirales; family Acutalibacteraceae; genus CAG-177. Next base: position 355 of record JBNMIN010000024.1, on the reverse strand, counting down.
CCTCCAATAGCCGCGCCACAGTGTTTGATAAACTTTTTTAGAAGAGCGGGCAACATCACCGAAGCGCCGCCTGTGGCGGATGAAGCGAGGCGATGTTGGCGAAAAACAAGGAGCATAGCGCCCGCTCCAAGGGCGATAGGCGACTATGTTTTGAGAGGGCTGAACGGCTTGCGAAGCAAGACGCACGAGCCCGTATTGTTTGAGCGAAGCGAGTTTACGGGCGAATGTGCCGAGCTGCCGATTGAGAGCCGCGAGCTATGTACTGCGGCGCGGCGTTCGTGGGGTCTCGTGGTGCAGCCCGCAGAAAGGCAAGCACACATCGGTTTTGCGCAGCAAAACTGCTTGCACTTAAAAG
>JBNMIN010000023.1:0-26463 GCA_050873305.1 Oscillospiraceae bacterium | reverse complement strand
GTGTTTGATATCTAACTGAGATAGGCGAGGGAACGGCTTGCGCAGCAAGACGCACGAGCGCGCACTCGTTCAAGCTCCGGCACGTTTGCGCGTGAATGTGCCGAGCTGCCGACTGAGAGCCGCAGACTAAGTACTGCGGCGCGGCGTTGCCGGGGTCTCGGGGCGTAGCCCTGAGTTTGCTTTTCTTTTGCAGGCGTTTTCTTTTTCAAATAAAAAGAAAATGCCGAAACGCGGAAAGTATAAAATATTCGATTGCGGTATGACGCGAAGGTGGGGTGCAAATCCCACAAATTCATATCATGTCGCTGTCGCGACATCGGTGCGTCGAGGTCGCCGCGCCCTACAAATACGCGTCAATAAAATTGTACGGGATTTGCAGGCGAATGATATTCGCCCCCCTACAGCGCACTTATTCACTATTCACTTTTACTTATTTCTTTGAGCGAAGCGAAACAAACCCCTCAGTCTCGGCTTGTGCCGAGCCAGCTCCCCTGCAGGGGAGCCTAATAGATTCTGCGACAAATCTCGATTTGCCAATCCATTCAATCATATCACTCGGCTTTGTTGACGCGGCGAATTTTTTTGTGCCGCGATAATGTTGCTTTGAATATAATATAAAGACAAAAAGTGCAAAACTGTTGCAATAATGTTACATTTCAACTTATTGTTGAATCGTGTCGGATGTTGTATACTCATTTCGGATGAATTTTTCCCGCATCTGATGAGCGGGTATAACGAGGAGGATATCATTTTGTCAACAGCATATTTTTATGCCGCGCTTGCGGCAGGCATCGCGGCGGTCGTCGTTTTCCTTGTCCTGCGCGTAAAATACGGCGGGCTCAAGGGGCTCTTTTCAAAGGCGATAGCGAGCTTCTTCTTCCTGCTTACTGCGCTCTCCGCGGCGGCGGTCAATCCGGGTCACGAGGTGTATGCCGGGCTCATCGTGTTCGGCCTTGTGCTCGGTCTCTCGGGCGACATATGGCTCGATCTGAAATGGATATATGAAAAGGATATGGAGAAGTTCCTCAACGCCGGATTCATAGCGTTCATGATAGGTCATGTGTTCTACATAGGTGCGATTTATAAATTCGCCGGCAACTGGAGCGTGCTCACGGCCGTTCTGCCGATAATAATCTCCATTGTTGTCGCCATAGGCAATGTTATTGTCAGCGAAAAGCTGCTCAAGCTCAAGTTCGGCAAGTTCAGAACGATAGTCGGCGTCTACACTTTCTTCCTGTTCATGACCTTTGCCGTCAGCGCGGTCGCGATGCTCAACAATTCCTTTGCAAAGCAGTGGATTCTCACGGCGGTCGGCGGAATACTGTTCATCCTCTCGGATGCGGTGCTGTCGAATATGTATTTCAAAGAGGGCGGAAACACGAAGCCCAATGTTATTATAAACCACACTCTTTACTATGCGGCGCAGTTTATAATAGCGTCGTCGGTACTTTTTATAAAATAATCCGAAAAACCGCTTGACAAAATCCTTTGGGGCTGTTAAAATAATGCGTACAACAAAGCAGAGTGACGCATTGTGCCGCAGCTCTCACCTCCGGGGTTTTGTCCGCGCGGGTCAATAAGAACGGATTTTTATTTCTGTTGATTATTGAGCGAGGGCATCTCTGTGCCCTCGCTTTGATTTTTCCGGTAGAACCGGTCAGAGCATATGGAGGTGCTGGTTATAGGTATCAAAGAAATGCAGATCAATGAAGAGATCACGGACAAAGAGGTCAGGCTCATAAGCAATGACGGTGAACAGTTAGGTATCGTTTCCGCCGCTCAGGCTCAGAAGCTTGCCGCAGAGAAAAATCTCGACCTTGTCAAGATAGCTCCGCAGGCAAAGCCGCCCGTCTGTAAGATCATGGACTACGGCAAATATCGTTTTGAGCAGTCCAAGAGGGAGAAGGAAGCGAAGAAGAATCAGCGTGTGATCGAGATAAAGGAGATCCGCCTTTCGCCCAACATTGACGTACATGATTTTGATACGAAAGTCGGTCACGCCAGAAAGTTCCTGTCGGCAGGCAACAAGACCAAGGTCTCGATCCGCTTCCGCGGACGCGAGATGACCCACACCGATCTCGGACTGACCATAATGGCTCAGTTTGCGGAGAAGTGCGCGGATATCGCCTCGGTCGAGAAGCCGGCAAAGCTTGAGGGACGCCAGATGCTCATGTTCCTCGCTCCCAAGAGCGCAAAGTGATTATCCCGGTAAAATACCGGTCAAAAAGTTGAAGGAGGAAAAGAACTCATGCCCAAGATCAAAACTCACAGCGGTGCTAAAAAGCGCTTCAAGCTGTCAAAAAACGGTAAGCCGATACGTGCACACGCAAACAAGTCTCACATCCTTACCAAGAAGAGCACAAAGCGTAAGAGAAATCTTCGCAAGACCTCTGTTGCAGACACCACCAACGTCAAGCAGATCAAGAAGCTTATCCCTTACAAATAAGAGACAGCCAACCACTCATTAATTATTCGGAGGTAGAAAACCATGGCACGTATCAAAGGTGCAACAATGACTCGCAAGAGAAGAAATAAAGTTCTGAAGCTTGCCAAGGGCTACTATGGCTCAAAGCACAGCCTTTTCAAGACCGCCAAGCAGGCTGTCATGAAGAGCGGCCAGTACGCTTACATCGGCCGCAAGCAGAAGAAGCGTGACTTCCGCAGCCTGTGGATCACCAGAATCTCTGCTGCCGCGAAGCTCAACGGCATGAACTATTCCACGTTCATCAACGGTCTGAAGAAGGCCGGCATCGATCTCAACCGCAAGATGCTCTCCGAGATCGCCATCAGCGATCCCGCCGCTTTCACCGCTCTGACCGAGCAGGCCAAGGCTGCCCTCAAGTAAGTGATCGGAGATTTTCGGGTAGAGACTCAATCTGAAAGTTAAGGGGCTGCTGATGCAGTCCCTTATTTCATATCGGAGGAAAAAAGATGGATTTCGAAAAGATCTCGTCGCGTTCCAACGAAAAAGTGAAGCTTTTCCGGCATCTGTCGCAGAGCGCCTCGTTCCGCAGGGAAACGGGGCTGTTTGCGCTTGAGGGTGCGCGCCTGTGCTCGGATGTCGCAAAGACCGGGATAGAAATAAAGACCGCTTTCTTCACAAAAGAAGCTCTCGAAAAGTATCCGGACTATATCTCTGCCGTCGCCGAAAAGGCGGAGCAGGCGTTCGAGATACCGCATGAGCTCGCCGGAACTCTCTCCGATACCCGCGAGGCGCAGGGTGTTTTCTGCATCTGCGTCAAGCGAAAAGAGGCGGAATTGGAGACGATCGACCCCAAGGGGACATATATAGCGCTCGACAATATGCAGGATCCGTCGAATCTCGGCGCGGTGCTCAGAACCGCGGAGGCGTTCGGCATGAGCGGCGTCATAGTCGGCGGCGGGTGCGATATATATAACCCGAAAGCGCTTCGCGCCGCGATGGGGTCTTCGATGCGAATTTCTGTTTTGACAACAGGAAATTTGCCCTCTCTCTTGATTTTTGCCGCCAAAAAGGGTATGCTTACCTTAGCTTCCACGCCGTCCGACGGGGCAAAGAAGATAACCGATATGAGTTTTTCGGGCTCCGTTATCTGCGTTGTCGGCAACGAGGGCAGCGGAATATCGCCCGAGGTCATGTCCGCCTGCACTCTGCCCGTGACCATTCCGATGCGCGGGCGCGCCGAGTCGTTGAACGCCGCGGCGGCCGCCGCAGTGCTTATGTGGGAGCTGACAAAATAACACACGGAGGCTTCAATGGACAAGAAAGCCTATTGGCTCTGGCTCCGGGAAGCTCTTGGCGCAGGAGCTGTCACAGATGAGATTACCGCTGTGTTTCCATCCCCCGAGGAGATGTACTCAAGGGGCGAGATAGAATGGCGATTGAGCGGTGTACTCACCAACAGACAGATAGAAAAACTCAAACAATGCTCTCCCGAAAAGGCGCAGGGCATTGTTGATGTTTGTTATAATAACGGCTGGACCGTCCTCACTCCGGACGACGAGGACTATCCGCCGAAGCTCAGAAGTCTGCGCAACATGCCGCTGGCGCTCTTCGTCAGGGGCGACATAAAACGCGTGACACAGCGCGTGTGCATTGCCATTGTCGGTACGAGAAAAGCCTCGTTCCAGGGCAGCTACCTCGCGCACCGCTATGCCGCGGCGCTTGCATATTCCGGCATCTGCGTCGTCTCCGGCGCGGCGATGGGCATCGACAGCTGCGCGCACAACGGCGCGCTCGACTCCGGCGGAGTCACGGCGGCGGTGCTCGGCTGCGGCTTCGGATACAAATATCTTATGGAAAACGAGTATCTGCGCGACTGCGTGGCTCAAAGCGGCGCGCTGATAACGGAGTTTCCGCCCGGATTTCCGCCCTCGGCGAGAACATTCCCGATAAGAAACAGAATAATCTCGGGACTCTGCGACGCTACAATAGTCATCGAGGCGGGAGTCAAGAGCGGCTCGCTCATCACCGCGAACTGCGCCATAGAACAGGGACGCGAGGTGTTCGCGCCGCCCGGCGATGTGTTCAACTCATCTTACGCCGGGGCGAATCGGCTGATAAGAGACGGCGCAAGACCGCTTTTGTCAATTTACGATCTGATAACCGAATACTCCGTGCGCTATCCCGACAAGATAAAGCCGGAGGATATGGCGAAGGCGCTCGAATATCTGAGCGGCAAGCGCGAGCTGACGCAGGAGCAGGCGAAGGAAGAGCCGAAGACCGTCGAGCGTCCGCACGAATCGGTCAAAAAGTTTGAGCCTGAGCCGAAGCCCGAGGAGTTCAGGGTCAAAAAGCTCGTGTCGATACCCGTCGGACTCTCTGAAAAGGCGAAGAAAATATACGAATCAATGGGAGAAGAACCTCTGTTTGCAGACGAGATAGCGGCGAAGACCGGATTTGCGCCGTGGGAGGTTGTCAGCTCGATGACCGAGCTGGAGCTTGAAGATCTCGTGTGTCTGTGCGCAGGGAAACGATACAAAAAAATTTGAACAGGGGAGCAAACGAAATGTCCACTTTAGTTATAGTCGAGTCGCCGGCAAAGGCGAAAACAATTAAAAAATATCTCGGACCCGGCTATGAGGTAGTCGCCTCGATGGGTCATGTCCGCGACCTGCCCGCGGCGAAGCTGAGCGTCGATGTCAAGCACGACTTCGCGCCGAAATACGCCGTTATAAAAGGAAAAGAGAAGCTCGTCAGCGAACTGAAAAAAGATGTTGAAAAAAGCGATAAAGTTATCCTCGCAACCGACCCTGATCGCGAGGGAGAAGCGATATCGTGGCACCTTTCGACCCTGCTCGATCTCAATCTCGAGGACAAGAACAGAGTCACTTTCAACGAGATAACCAAAACCGGAATCAAGAACGGCATGGAGCATCCGCGCGCCGTCGATATGAATCTCGTCAACGCACAGCAGGCGAGAAGAATACTCGACAGACTCGTCGGTTATCGCCTGAGCCCGTTCATCTCCCAGAAGATACGCCGCGGACTTTCCGCCGGCCGCGTTCAGAGTGTCGCGGTGCGCATGATAGTTGACCGCGAGGAGGAGATCCGCGCGTTCAAGCCAGAGGAATATTGGACGATAGACGCTAAATTTACTGCCCCGTCCCGCAAGGTGTTTTCCGCATCGCTCTACGGCGACGAAAACGGCAAGATAAAAATAGAGAACAAAGAGCAGTCGGACGCTATTCTCAGCCGCCTCGACGGCGCTTCGTATACTGTCAGGACCCTCAAAAAGGGCACGAGGAAAAAGAACCCCGCGCCGCCCTTTACCACCTCCACCCTCCAGCAGGAGGCTTCGAGAAAGCTCGGATTCCAGACTCAGAAGACCATGCGCACCGCGCAGGAGCTCTATGAGGGCGTCGACGTTCAGGGCATCGGCACGACCGGTCTTATAACCTACATGAGAACCGACTCGCTGAGAATCTCCGAGGAGGCGCGCGCCCAGGCTGCCGCCGCCATAGAAGATATCTTCGGCAAGGAGTATCTGCCCGACAAGCCGCGCTACTACAAGACAGGAGCCAACGCGCAGGACGGCCACGAGGCTATCCGCCCCGCGACCCCGTCGATAACCCCCGAGCGCGTCAAGGATTCGCTGACTTCGGATCAGTATAAGCTCTATAATCTTATCTGGAAGCGCTTCATGGCGAGCCTCATGGCAAGCTGCGTCCAGGATACGGTGAAGCTTGAGATAGCCGGAGCAAACGAAAAGGACGCCGCCGAGGGCAAATACTGCCTGTTCACCGCCGCCGGATATTCCGTGCGCTTCGACGGCTTTACAAAAGTATATGAGATAAGCGACGATGAGAGCAAGGGCTCGCTCCTGCCCGAGATAAAGGTCGGAGACACAGCGAAGCTCAAGGAGCTCATCCCCTCGCAGCACTTCACCTCGCCTCCGCCGCGCTTCACCGAAGCGTCGCTCGTCAAGGAGTTCGAGGAAAAGGGCATCGGCAGACCGAGTACCTATTCAACAATAATCACTACCATAGTCAAGAGAAACTATGTCAAGCGCGAGTCGAAGCAGTTCGTGCCCACCGAGCTCGGCGAGGCGACAACGAAGCTGCTCAAAGAGAAGTTCCCGCGCATAGTCAACGTCAAGTTCACCGCGCAGATGGAGGATATGCTCGACCGCGTCGACTCCGGCGATATCGACTATGTCTCCGTCCTCGACGATTTCTACGGCGAGTTCGAGAAGTCGCTCGACAAGGCGAAAGCCGAGATGAAGGATGTCAAAATTCAGCTCGAAGAGGATATAACGGATATCCCCTGCGAGAAGTGCGGCAGAATGATGGTCATAAAGACCGGACGCTACGGCAGATTCCTTGCCTGCCCCGGCTATCCCGAGTGCAAGAACGCGAAGCCGCTCGTGCTCGAAACGAACGCAAAGTGCCCCAAGTGCGGCGCAAAGGTCATCGAGAGAAAGACGAAGAGGGGCTATACTTTCTACGGCTGCTCAAACTGGCCCAACTGCGACTTCATGACCTGGGATAAGCCGACTGATGAGATATGCCCGCAGTGCGGCAAGTCCCTGTTCAAGAAGAAGGGCGGCGTTGTCGAATGTCTCAACGAGGGCTGCGGATATACGAAAAAGAGCGCAAGAAAAGGTAAAAAAACCGATGAATAAAGTTACCGTTATAGGAGCGGGCTTCGCGGGCGTTGAAGCCGCGAGACAGCTGTCGCGCGCGGGGATAAGAGTCACCCTGTGCGAGATGAAGCCGCAAAAATTCTCGCCCGCCCATTCGAGCCCGAATTTCGCCGAGCTCGTATGCTCGAACTCCTTCAAGGCTTTGCGCACCGCGAGCGCCGCGGGCGAACTCAAAGCCGAGATGGAGATGCTCGGCTCGCTCTGCGTGAGCTGCGCCAAGGCGACTGCCGTCCCCGCGGGCGGCGCTTTAGCCGTTGACAGGGACGATTTCTCCGCCCTTGTCACAAAGACGGTCGAAGAAGATCCGCTCATAGATATAGTCCGCGGCGAGGTGACGGAGATACCCGCAGACGGCGTTGTGATTATCGCCGCAGGTCCGCTCGCGTCCGACGCGCTCTCCGACGAGATAGAGAAAATCTGCCCCGGACATCTGAGCTTCTATGATGCCGCCGCGCCGATAGTCTCGGCTCTGAGCCTCGATATGTCCTGCGCGTTCAAGCAGTCGCGCTATGACAGAGGCGGCGAGGATGATTATATAAACTGCCCGATGAACAAAGAGGAGTATGAGGTGTTTTACGAAGCCCTTGTCGGCGCAGAGAGCGCCGAAACTCACTCGTTCGACAAGCGCAAGGGAGTCTATGAGGGCTGTATGCCGATAGAAGTTATGGCTCTGCGCGGGCAGGATACTATCCGATTCGGTCCGATGAAACCCGTCGGTCTGCGCGATCCGCGCACGGGACACAGACCGTGGGCGGTGCTCCAGCTCAGAAAAGAGAACTCGGCGGGTACGATGTACAATCTCGTCGGCTTCCAGACGAATCTGAAATTCGGCGAGCAGAAGCGCGTTTTCTCTATGATACCCGCGCTCAAAGACGCGGAGTTCGTGCGCTACGGCGTCATGCACCGCAACACTTTTATAAATTCACCCAAGCTCCTCGGCGCGGATTTCTCGCTCAGGAGCGACAGACGAATATTCTTCGCGGGTCAGATAACCGGCGTGGAGGGCTATATGGAGTCCGCCGCCTCGGGAATACTCGCCGGCATCAACGCCGCGCGGTATATAAACGGAAAAGCCCCGTTCGTCATGCCCGGGGACACCGTCATGGGTGCGCTCGCCCGCTATATCAGCGACGAGAGCGTGACGGATTTTCAGCCCATGGGCGCAAACTTCGGAATACTTCCGCCCCTCGACGAGCGTATCCGCTCGAAGCAGGAGCGTTATGAGAAGATCTCGCAGCGGGGACTCGAGTCTGCGGGAAAATATATCGAAGGAGAGAATGAAAAATGAAGATTATAGTTGATGCCTTCGGCGGCGACAATGCACCTCTTGAGGTCATCAAGGGCAGCCGCAACGCAAAGGACGATCTCGGCGTTGATATAGTTCTCGTCGGCGACAAGGAGAAGATATTCTCCTGCGCCGCTCAGAACAAGATATCGCTCACGGGCATTGATATCATGGACGCCCCGGATGTTATCGCCATGACCGATCAGCCCGGCGAGATACTCAAGAGCAAGAAAAACTGCTCCATGGCTGTCGGACTCCAGGCTCTTGCGGACGGCAAGGGCGATGCGTTCGTCAGTGCCGGTTCAACCGGCGCGCTCGTCATGGGTGCGACTTTTATCGTCAAGCGCATCAAGGGCGTAAAACGCCCGGCGATAGGCAGCGTCCTGCCCTCGAATGACAAGCCGTTTCTTCTGCTCGACTGCGGCGCGAACGCAGACTGCACCGCGGAGCATTTAAAGCAGTTCGCCCAGATGGGCGCGATATATTCGGAGAAGTTCGTAAAAGTTCAGTCTCCGCGCGTGGCTCTTGCGAATATCGGCACCGAGGACAGCAAGGGCGACCGCCTGCGCCATGAGGCGTTCGATCTGCTCAAAGAGACGAAGGGCATCAACTTCATCGGCAATGTCGAAACTCGCGACGTGCCCTACGGCTGCTGCGATGTGCTCGTTGCGGACGGCTTCACGGGCAATATTATCTTAAAGCTCTACGAGGGTGTCGCGGGCGCGATGATGGCGAATATCAAGAGCATCTTCAAGAAGAGCTCGATAACCATGCTCGCCGCCATGATGGTCAAGGGCGGTCTGCTCGGACTCAAAGTCAGAATGGATTATTCCGAGTTCGGCGGCGCGCCGCTGCTCGGAGTCAACGGCGTTGTTATCAAGGCGCACGGCTCGTCCGACGCAAAGGCTATCCGCAACGCCATAAGGCAGGCAAAGACCTGCGCAGAAAAAAATATAGTCGGCACCATTGCACAGAGCGTCAAGGAAGCTGCCGACGCGGAGTAAGAAAATGGACAACAGAGAACTCGAAAAGAAAATAGGCTACAATTTCAAGAATAAAAAGCTGCTCACCGAGGCGCTGACCCACTCGTCATACGCCAATGAGCGGCAGGACGGCACGCGCTGCAACGAGCGCCTGGAATTTCTGGGCGACTCGGTGCTCGGCTTTATCTCCGCCGAGCATTTCTTCCACCACTTCAAGCACCTGCCCGAGGGCGAGCTGACTAAGAGACGCGCTTATTTCGTCTGCGAGAAGTCGCTGAGCGAATTTGCGCGCACTCTCGGTATCGGCGACTATCTGCTCTTCGGCAAGGGCGAAGTGCTCACCGGCGGCAAGGATCGCCCATCTATCCTCGCCGATGCGTTTGAGGCTGTGCTCGCCGCTATCTATCTCGACGGCGGCATAGAGCCGGCGAAGAAGTTCGTTTTCCGTTTTATCGACAAGGCGGACGAGGAGAAGCCGGTCGTCACGGACTACAAGACCACCTTGCAGGAGATAGTCCAGCGCAACCCCGAGGAGGCGGTCGAATATGTCCTCGTCGGCGAGAGCGGACCCGATCACAACAAGACCTTCAGCGTCGAAGTTCATCTCAACAGCAATGTCATCGGCCACGGCTCTGGCAGAAGCAAGAAGATAGCCGAGCAGGCGGCGGCAAAAGAGGCTCTGGAGCTCATGGGGCTCAAGGCATGAAACATATAAACGTCTCCGTATTCGTTCCCCACGCGGGCTGCCCGCATCAGTGCAGCTTCTGCAACCAGAGGAGCATTTCAGGCGCGAAGAGCCAGCCGACGGCGCAGGATGTGCGCGACGCGGCGATCGTCGCCATGCGCTCGTCACCCGAGGGAATAAAGGACGGGGAGATAGCGTTTTTCGGCGGCAGCTTCACGGCTATCGACCGCGATTATATGATCGAGCTGCTCTCTTCGGCACAGGAGTTCATCGGCGAAAACGGCTTCAAGGGCATCAGAATATCCACCCGCCCGGACGCTGTTGACGGCGAGATATGCGATATCCTCGAAAAATATCGTGTCACGGCGGTCGAACTCGGCGCACAGAGCACGAATGATAAAGTGCTCGCGATGAACCGCAGGGGTCACACGCGCGAGGATATCTTCCGTTCGGCGCGGCTTTTAAAAGAACGCGGCTTCGAATTGGGGCTTCAGATGATGACCGGGCTCTACGGCTCAAGCGATGAGGACAGCATCGGGACGGCGCGGGATATAATCTCGCTCTCACCCGACACCGCGCGGATATATCCGACGGTAGTTATAGAAAACACGGAGCTCGCCGAGCTATACCGCAATGGCGAATACCGCCCGCAGACTCCCGAAGAGGCGGCGGTGCTCTGCGCGAAGATACTGCCGATGTTCGAGCGAGCGGGTATAAAAGTTATCCGCCTCGGACTCCATTCCGGCGGCGATGTCGAGGGCTCTTTCGTTGCCGGCGCATATCATCCGGCTCTGCGCGAGATGTGCGAGGGGCATATATATTTTGATATTATTAACAGAGCGCTCTCCGGAAAAGAAAAGGGGAAGTACATAATATATGTCGCCCCGCGCGAAATTTCAAAAGCCTCCGGGCAGAGAAGATGCAATATCGAAAAGCTCAGAGAACTCGGCTATGAATGTAAAATAAAAGAGAGCGCGGCTCTATCGGCGCGCGATATAACCTTGGAAAAAGTCAACTTATTATAAAGGCAGGCAGATAAATGTTACTAAAAGCACTCGAACTGCAGGGCTTCAAATCTTTTCCCGACAAGACAACGCTCGAATTCGGAAAAGGCATAACCGCCGTCATAGGACCCAACGGCTCCGGCAAGAGCAACATCTCCGACGCCGTTCGCTGGGTTCTCGGCGAGCAGTCGTCAAAGAGCCTGCGCGGCTCGAAAATGGAGGATGTCATCTTCGGCGGCACTTCGCTGAGAAAAGCGATGGGCTTCGCCGAGGTCACTCTGCGCCTCGATAACACCGACCGCACCCTCAACAACTGCGACAAGGACGATGTCTCCGTCACCCGCCGCTACTACCGCTCGGGCGAGAGCGAGTATCTTCTAAACGGCGAGACTGTACGCCTGCGGGATATCCACGAGCTGTTTATGGACACGGGACTCGGACGCGACGGCTATTCCATGGTCAGCCAGGGCAGAGTCGCCGACCTTATCTCTTCGCGCTCGCCGCAGAGGCGCGATATGCTCGAAGAGGCGGCGGGAATATCCCATTTCAGATACCGCCGCGCGGACGCGACCCGCAGACTCGAACAGGCAGAGGAAAATCTCGTCCGCCTGCGTGATATATTGACCGAGCTCGAAGGACGCGTCGGACCGCTCAAAACGCAGAGCGAAAAGGCGCAGAAATTCCTTGTGCTTGCAGGGGAAAAGAAGGAGCTTGAGATAGGACTCTGGCTCAAGACGATAGAGCGCTCCCGCGAGGGGCTCAGGGCGCAGGAGGATAAAATATCCCTCGCCGCCGCGGACTATGAGCAGGCGGAGCGCGAGCTCGAACAGATATCGGCTCAGATAGAAGAGCTGATGAGCACGGGCAGCGGAATAACCGTACAGATAGAAGAACTGCGCACGAAAGCCGCCTCCGACGAGGAGCAGGCGACCGCAGTTGACGGCAGAATCGCCGTCGAACACAACAACCTCGCGCATAACCGCGAGACGATAGAGCGCATAAAGCGCGACATGGAGGCGGCGACCGCCACCGAGCAGCACCTCGAGGAGCAGATCGACGCTGCCCAAAAAGAAATAGAATCTATAGACGCCGAGATAAAGGACTGCCAGGCGCAGCTGCTCGAACTGCTCGACAGCACGGGCAAGCTCAAGGAGCAGGAGAGCGCGATAACCGCCGAGCGCGACAGCGCGGAGGCACAGGCAAAGACCATAAACGAGTCTCTCTCCGCCGCAAAAATAGAACAGAGCACGGCGCGCTCCTCAGCGCAGGAGATAGCTGCGCGCCTCGGTACAGTCGATGAAGTTATCGCTTCGCGCGGCGGACTGCTTGACGCACTTCGCGAGCAGGCCGAAGTCAGCCGCAGGAACCTTGACGCGTGCCTTGAAAATATAGAATCGCTTTCAAATTCAATAGACGGCTACTCTATGATAGTCCGTTCGCGCTCCGAAAAGGCGGAGAAGATGCGCCGCGAGCTCGACGCCGCAACGCTCGACATCCACCAGAAGCAGGCGCGAATCAGAATGCTCGAGGATCTCGAGAAAAACATGGAGGGCTATTCCGGCTCCGTTAAAGCGGTCATGCGCGAAGCAAAGCGCGGAACGCTGCGCGGAATCCACGGACCTGTGTCCCAGCTGATAACCGTTGACGCGAAGTACGCCGCAGCGGTCGAGACGGCTCTCGGCGCCGCAGTGCAGAATATAGTCACCGACGACGAGTCGGCGGCAAAGCGCGCCATAGGCTATCTTAAAGAGAGCCGCGCAGGACGCGCGACTTTCCTGCCGATGACGGCGATAAAGCCGCGCCCGTTCAGGGAGGACGGACTCGATTCCTGCGCCGGATTCATCGACATGGCAGACAGGCTTCTTCGATGCGACGACGAGTATCTGCCGATAATCAGGAACCTGCTCAGCCACACCGCCGTTGCGGATAATATCGACAGCGCGATAGCCATCTCCAAGCGCTTCGGTCACAGATTCAAAGTTGTCACGCTCGACGGTCAGGTCATGAACGCGGGCGGTTCAATGACGGGCGGTTCGCGCGGGCAGAACGCGGGCATACTCAGCCGCGGCAATGATATAGAACAGCTCAAAAAGACCGTCGCGAAGCTTGAAAAAGACCTCGCCGAGCGGCAGGAGAGATACAAAGAGCTCGCGGGCGAAGTCTCGGCGGCGCAGGCGGAATACGACGGCGTGACGGCAGAGCTCCAGAAAGCGCAGGAAGAGAAAATCCGCCGCGAGGGCGAGCTGCGCATGATAGACGACAAGATAGAGACCGCCGAGTCCGCGCTCAATGACCTCGAAGCGGAGAAGCGCAGCTCCGCAGAGCGCACCGCAAAGCTCGAAGAGATTCAGACTCAGGCGCAGAAAAAGATAGATGAATTTACTGCTCAGCTCGACTCTGTTAATGAAAAGATAACAGAAATCGAATCGCGCCGCGACGAACTGCTCAGCACCCGCGAGCAGAACGCGGACAAAGAGAGCAGCATCAACCTCAGTATCCTCGCGTTCAAAAAGGACATTCAGGCGAGGGAGGAAGTTATCGAAACGCTCAAACGCCGCAGAAGTTCCCATGAGGGTCATGCCGATGAACTTAAATCGGAGATCGACTCCATAACCGAGCAGATGACCGCGACGAACGAGCTTATTGAACAGCTCAAAGGCGAGGCGGCATCACTTCGCGCCGAGGCTCAGCAGAAAAAGGACGAGATATCCTCGCTCGCTCAGAAGCGAAGCGGAGTTGAGGGCGAGAGCACTAAGCTTCGCGCCCAGGAGCGCTCGGTCAGCGACAGGCGCGAGAGGCTGTCCGGCGAGCGGGCAAGGCTCGAAGAGCGCCGCGACTCGATGCAGCGCGAGCTTGAGAATGCGCAGAACAAGCTCTATGACGAATATCAGCTCACTCGCCGCGAGGCGGAGGAGCTCGGAATAGTCATTGAAGACCCGCAGAAAGCACAGCGCGATCTCAACGATATAAAGAACAAGATAAGAGCCCTCGGCAATGTCAATGTCGGCGCTATCGAGGAATACAAAGAGGTCTCCGAGCGCTACGAGTTCATGAAAACTCAGATAGACGATGTCGAAAGCTCCCGTGCGGAGCTGCTCACGCTCATAGGCGACCTGACCGGCAAGATGTCGGAGCGGTTCAGAGAGCAGTTCGACCGCATAAACACTATCTTCGGTCAGACGTTCTCGGAGCTGTTCGGCGGCGGCAAGGCGGAGCTTATTCTCGAGAATCCGCTCGACGTGCTCGAATGCGCCATTGAGATAAAGGTTCAGCCCCCGGGCAAGAATGTTCAGAACATCGACCTGCTCTCGGGCGGCGAAAAGGGACTCGCAGCAATCGCGCTGCTGTTCTCCATCCTCAAGGTCACTCCCGCGCCGTTCTGCTTCTTCGACGAGGTCGAGGCGGCGCTCGATGATGTCAACGTCACGCGCTACGCGCAGTATGCGCGCCGCATGACGAAGAACACGCAGTTCATACTTATTACGCACAGACGCGGCACGATGGAGGAAGCCGATGTCCTCTACGGAGTCACGATGCAGGAGGACGGAGTCTCCAAGCTGCTTGAACTCAAGACCGCCGAGATGGCAAAGAAGCTCGGACTGACACAGTGATACATATAATAAAGCCCCGGAGTTTTCCGGGGCTGTTTTTATAATTTCATCAAAAAAGGGAGCCGGAAATCAGACTCCCTCGTTTTTTATTTTTTCTTCGCGTGCTTTGCTTTCTTCTTCGGCTGTTCCTCGCCGAGGTCGATTACGATAAATGCGACGTTCCAGATGAGTATCGCCAAAAACAGAACCGTCATCACTGCGGGCGCCGTGCTCATCGTGATGAGCACTATCTTGCCGAAGAGGTTCATGAACGACATGTCGGTCAGCGAGCCGAGGGTCAGCGTGCCCGCTTTGACCGCCGAAGAGACGGCAGAGAATGCTATCCTCATGCCTATAATGCTCAGAAGACCTGCCGCGCCGAGCGAAGCGGTCGCCTTGCGCGAGTTCGTTGCCGCAGCGACTATAACCGTCGCGAGCGCGACGAGCAGGGCGATGGCAAAGAATACGACAAAGGCGATAAAATTGCCCTTGAATTTCAAAAGTCCGTCCGGGAGCTCGGATGCGCCGCCTTTGACGAGGTCGGCGAAAAGACCGTCTCCCGTGAAAAGCTCGATGATGCGTTTGACGCTCAGATTCTCTACAATATTTGAATCATAGATAGTCGCGTGCATATAGACGGTTATGAGATCCGTGAAATATGCGACGGGAAACACTGCAATCGCCAGCAGAGCCGTCACAATTCTGTTGAGAGCTTTCATCCTGACCGACCTTTCTTACTTGATTATTTCTTCTTTTTATCCCATGAGGAGTTGAGCGCAACGGTGCGGTTTATGATAAGATTGCCCGGAGTGCTGTCCTTGTCGACGCAGAAATATCCCTGGCGCATGAACTGGAATGTGTCGCCCGGATTTGCGTCGCGGAGACCGCCTTCAAGCAGGCATCCGTCGATAATTTTGAGTGAATCGGGGTTGATGTTCTGGAGATAGTCGCCGTTTCCGTCCTCGCCTGCGGGGTTCTCGGTGTTGAACAGGCGGTCATAGAGGCGCACCTGAGCTTTTACATTGTCTGCCGCGCTGACCCAGTGCAGGGTGCCGCGAACCTTTCTGCCGTCGGGCGTCTCGCCGCCGCGGCTCTCGGGGTCGTAGGTGCAGTGCAGGCAGGTGACTTCGCCGTTTTCATCGGTATCATATGAGTTGCAGGTCACATAATATGCGCTCTTGAGACGCACTTCGTTGCCGGGGAAGAGCCTGAAATATTTCTTCACGGGCTCAGCCATAAAGTCCTCGCGCTCAACATAGAGCTCGCGGGAGAATGTGACCTTGCGGCGGCCGAGCTCGGGCTTGTCGGGATTTATCTCGACCTCAATTTCCTCGGTCTTGTCCTCGGGGTAGTTGTCGATAACGAGCTTCAACGGATTGAGAACCGCCATGGCGCGCGGAGCATTCTGATTGAGATTGTCCCTGACGCACGCTTCAAGCAGACCGTAGTCGACCACGCTGTATGCCTTTGCAACGCCGACGCGGCTTATGAAATCGCGTATCGCGGCGGCGGGATAGCCCCTGCGGCGCATACCGCAGAGAGTGACCATTCTCGGGTCGTCCCAGCCGTTGACAACGCCGGTCTGAACCATTTCGAGACACTTTCTCTTGCTTGTCACGCAGTAGTTGAGGTTAAGGCGCGCGAACTCTATCTGGCGCGGCGGCTCTTCAAAGCCGATAGCGTCGATAAACCAGTTGTAGAGCGGTCTGTGATTCTCGAACTCGAGCGAGCACAGGGAATATGTGACCTTCTCCGCAGCGTCGGAGAGGGGATGGGCAAAGTCATACATCGGATAGACGCACCACTTGTCGCCCGTCTGATGGTGGGAGACATGTGCGATTCTGTAGATGACCGGGTCGCGCATATTGATGTTCGGGCTCGCCATGTCTATCTTGGCGCGCAGAACCTTTTCGCCGTTTGCAAATTCGCCCTCGGTCATGCGGCGGAAGAGGTCGAGGTTCTCTTCAACCGAGCGGTCGCGGTAGGGGCTGTTCTTGCCGGGCTCTGTAAGAGTGCCGCGATATTCGCGTATCTCCTCGGGCGACAGGTCGCAGACATACGCCTTGCCCTCTTTGATGAGCTTTATCGCGCACTCATAGAGAAAATCGAAATAGCTTGATGCATAGTAGACCTCGTTCCATTTGTAGCCGAGCCACTCAATGTCCTCTTTTATCGCGTCAACATATTCGACATCCTCTTTCGAGGGGTTCGTGTCGTCAAGACGGAGATTGCACACTCCGCCGTATTTTTCCGCGATGCTGAAGTCGATGCATATCGCCTTTGCGTGGCCGATGTGCAGATAGCCGTTGGGCTCCGGAGGGAATCTCGTCTGCACGCGGGTGTTGACCCCGTTTGCAAGATCCTCGTCTATAAAATCAGTGATAAAATTCGAATTGAGATTGGTGCTGTCCGCCATTTAGTTCTCCTCCTTGTAGTGTGCGAGCGCCGCAGCGAGTCTCGCTCTGACTCTGTCCTCGCCGAGCAGCCTGATTATCGAATGAAGATCGGGCGTGTTGCGGCGCGAAGTCACCGCGATTCTGATAACGGTCGAAAGGTCGCCGACATGACCCTTGAATGCCGTGGGATCTTTCTTGTATTCCTTGACGTTGGGCGTGTAGCCGAGCGGCTCGCACATCGCCTTGATGCGCGCAAACCATGCGTCCTTGTCGTCGTTTATGTCAAACTCGCCGATGTATTTTTGAAGTATCGCCGCCGCATCGCCTGCGCTGATGTTCTCGGGCAGGGTGTAGTCGGGGGCGTAGATCTCATCGTAGAAATACGAGACGAAGTCTTTGACCTGCTCCCAGTTTGCGATATCCTTTCGCGGCTTCGGGCAGTCGCGGTCTATCGAGAATATGCCGCGCGCAAAATCGCGGTCGGCGTCGAGAAGCCTGTAGAGCTCCCCGTCATATTCTTTCGCCCAGTTCAGCACATTGCCGAGCACCTCATCCGCCGTCATGTGCGAAATGATATTCTTGCTCACGTCGTTGAGCTTCGCCATGTCAAACAGGCATCCGCTCACGCTCATCTTCTTGAGATTGAACGGGAACTTCCAGCAGTCCTCCGTGGGATTCGCCCTGCGCCAGTCTTCGAAGTTCGAGTTGAGCAGCGTCATGATATATTCTATAACGCTCTCCTTGGGATAGCCCTGCTCGACAAAGTAGCTGACCGCCGCCTCGGGGTCCTTTCTCTTCGAGAGCTTGCGCTTTGCGCCCGTCTCCTCGTCTATTTTCATGACCTGCGGAGTGTGCGCGTATTTCGGCACCCTGTAGCCGCACGCCTTGAACAGCGCAATGTGCTTCGGTACGGAGGATATCCACTCCTCGCCGCGAATGACGTGCGTCGTGCGCATGAAGTGGTCGTCGCAGACATGCGCAAAGTGATAGGTCGGCACGCCGTCGCTCTTCAAAAGCACCTCGTCGATTATATTCTCAGGCATCTCAATCTTGCCGCGAATCATGTCGTCAAAGACAATTCTCTTGTTCTCATCGCCCTCGGAGCGGAAGCGGAGCACATAGGGCTCGCCCGCCTCGATGCGTCTCTTCTGCTCGTCAAAGCTCAGGTCGCGGCACTTCGCCCATTTGCCGAAATATCCGGTTATCGCCGCGCCGCCGTTTTCCTGCTCTTCGCGGATAGCGGCGAGCTCGTCCGCCGTGCAGAAGCAGGGGTATGCCTTGCCCTCCTGCACAAGACGCTTGGCGACCGCGTGATAAATCTCAACGCGCTTGCTCTGGGTATAAGGACCGTAGGCGCCCTTCTCCGTGTCGAATCCGGTCACGCCTTCATCAAATTCGAGACCGAAATTTTTGAATCCGTTGATTATCGCGGACACGCCGTCGGCGACCTCGCGCTTCTTGTCCGTGTCCTCGATCCTCAGATAAGTAAGTCCGCCGCTGACTCTCGCCGTAAGAAAATCGACGAGCGCGCCGAACAGTCCGCCTATATGGAGATATCCCGTCGGACTCGGTGAGAATCGGGTCACGCGCGCGCCCTCGGGCAGCTCGCGCGGGGGAAATCTCAGCTCGCAGTCCTCCGGCGTCAGCCCGTCCGAGCCGAACAGGAGATCAGCGAGTCTTTCGTTATCAGTCATTAAACCGCACTCCGTTTCTGTAGGTAAATATATACACTATATTATTGCAGAAAAACGCTCGTCAATCAAGAGCTGGCGGACATTTTCTTTGAGCAAAGCTTTTAAAAAGATAAATCTTTCATAAATCTTGTATTTTCCATTGATTTTTGGGCGTTTTTATTTTATAATGAATTTGACCGCGCAGGCAGGAGACTGTTTTTCATGGGCTCATACGCCCCAAAACGGCACCTGTATAAGCGCGCTGAAATGAAGAAAAATTTTTTCGGAGGTAACTGAAATGACAAAGAAGATCATAGCTCTTGTCCTTGCTCTCTGCTTCGTTTTTGCTTTTGCAGCCTGCAAGAAGGATAAGGACAACAGCGACACCACCACCGGTGAGCCCAACACCTCGGCAAACGGCGAGACAATTGCAAACGACGAGTCCAGCGAAGCTGAGTCCGTCAGCGGCGACGAATCCACCGAGGCTCAGACCGACGCTTCCGGCAACACCGTAGCTCCCGCGACCGAGAAGAACACTCAGGGCAGCGGCAGCCAGGGCGGCAACACCGTCACTCCTGCGAAGACTCTTTCCGGCACTGCTGAAATAGTTTCCTATTTCAACACCGCTATCAACAACGTTAAGCCCCACTCCAAGAGCATCACCAGCAAGTACCTCAAGAACAGCCAGGCAGGCAAAGCTGATCTCGGCGGTCTTCCGAATTCCGTTCAGAGCCTTGCAAACAAGCTCATCTCCAGCAACATGGGCGAGGATGACACCAAGAAGAACGTTACTTACACTTCCGCAGCCGACAAGAACAAGAACTTCCCCGTAGAGGGTCAGTCCTGGTCGAGCAAGCTCACCGCAGCTAACGTTTCTTCCGCTACCGCTACCCCGAAGAACGGCGGTTATGTCATCACTATCAATGTCAAGCCCGACGCAGCAACAGATAAGGTTACTGTCGGCGGCGGCAACACCCCCAAGGCTTTCTCCGTTGTTACTCCCGACCAGATCTATGCTAACGCAGGCGCTGCGAAGAGCATGATCGGCGACGTTAAGATCGGCTTCAGAAACGGCAAGATCGTTGCTACTGTCGATGCTAACGGTCATGTTACCGACGCTAAGTACTACTTCGAGTGGAACCTTTCTCTCGTAGCCGTCAAGAGCATCAATGTCTCCATCTGGTTCGGTATCGAGCAGGAGTTCGCCATCAAGTGGTAAACTGACATAAAGCAATAACCTTTGAGGCAGGAGTTTCCTGCCTCAAAATGCATTTACAAACATATCAAGTGAAAAAGAAGGATATTTAAAATGGAAAAGAAAGTTCTTGTTGAAACTTCCGCGCGCCATGTACATGTCACCAGAGAAGCTCTTGATATCCTCTTCGGCGAGGGCTATGAGCTGACCGTCAAGAAGGAACTCTCTCAGCCCGGCCAGTTCGCGAGCAACGAGCGCGTTGCCGTTGTCGGCCCGAAGGGCAGCTTCCCGGCAGTCTCCATTCTCGGACCCGTGCGTCCCGAGAACCAGGTTGAGCTTTCGCTCACCGATGCCCGTTCCATCGGCGTGACCGCTCCCGTCAGAGAGAGCGGCGATATCGCAGGCAGCGGCGCATGCAAGCTTGTCGGCCCCAAGGGTGAGGTTGAGCTCGAGTGCGGCGTTATCGCAGCTCAGAGACACATCCACGCAACTCCCGAGGATGCCGAGAAATACGGTCTTAAAGACAAGCAGATAGTCAGCGTCAAGATCGACTCGAACGGCCGCTCGCTCGTTTTCGGCGATGTCGTCGTCAGAGTCAGCCCGAAGTATGCGCTGGCAATGCACATCGATACCGATGAGTCCAACGCCGCAGGCGCAACTCCCGGTCTCATGGGCGAGATACTCGCGTAACAAAAAAATGAAATTCAGTCCTCTGCACTCTGAGTGCGGAGGACTTTTCGCTTGCGGTCATATAATTTAAATATTAGCCCGCAAAATCAAAACACTTTTCCCCGATGTGTTTCACTAATGACGCATTTACACAATTTGGACTACCCCCGTTAAACTAAATTTTATCTTTTGTCTATTGACTGATTGGAACAACGATTATACAATGTATATATAAATCATAAGGAGTGAAAAAGATGAAAAAGATTCTGGCAATAATCCTTGCCGCTGTCCTCGTTCTTTCGTTCGCGGCGTGCAAGAAGAATGACACAAACAACGACACCACTGCCGGTGACGCTCAGACCTCCGGTCAGGCGGCGGATGTTTCCGCTTCCGATGATACCGCTTCTTCCGAAGAGGCTTCCTCTGAGGTCGAGACCGAGGTAGTCACCGATAAAGAGGGTCACACCGTTGTCGAGACTAAGGCTCCTCAGTCCTCCGATACAAAGAACACGACCAAGGGCGGCACGACTCCCTCCAAGGGTCTCAACACCAACGACGCAGCTGCCTGCATCAAGGCTTATCAGGCGGCAGTCAACGCTACTAAGCAGTTTAAGAGCGGCAGACAGAACATGGCTCTCAAGGGCAGCATCACTGCTGACGGCAGCCTCGGCGCTCTGCTCAAGATAGCTCAGAAGCCCGTTGCAAACGCACTTAACAAGAACTCCAAGGATCGTACCGATATCCCCGGCAAGCCCTCGGGTATGCAGGCGAGCCACATGAAGAGCGCCAGCGCGGTGACCAGCGGCAACTACACCACTATCACCTTCAACGTCAAGGATCAGACTCAGGGTGCGAAGGCTGATAACCACAGCGGTTCCGTCGGCTGCGCAGTCGGTACCCTCGGCGATGTCGATAACGCTATCAGAGAGCTCGGACTCAGCGTCGACTACAAGGACGGCAAGATCGAGCTGACCTACACCAACTGCAAGGTCGTCGTCAAGATCGACAACACCACCGGCAAGATCGTCGAAGGCAGCTGGGCATATGATGTCAATGTCTATGCAAACGGCATCAAGGTCTCCGTCGTCTCCGTCAATAACCTCAAGGGTATCGTCGCTTTCTCTTACACCGCTAAGGGCTGATATCTGAAAAAATCAAAGCCGTCCGCCTTTTTCAGGCGGGCGGTTTTTTGTCGGCTGTTGTGGATATGCGTCGGATAAACTGCGGCTTTATCAAAAATTAATTTTTTGCCATGTTTTTTTATAAGATTTTTCTTGACCTGTCTGCTTTAATAGCTTAAAATATAAGCCTAATCAAGTGCTACACTCAGATGAAATCTGTCGGGAGGGAGAAGAATGAACAAAAAGCTTATGAGATTTGCCGCACTTTTGCTTGCGGCGGCTATGCTCTTTTCCTTTTCGGCGTGTAGAACGAACGATGACGACTCGGAGCTTTCTACGGACGAACCCTCGGTCACTGATGCGGGAAATATTCATGAGGAGTCTACCGACTCTGCGGAGCTGACAACGGACGAGCCGACTACCGACTCAAGAACCGCGACGCGCTCCAATGTTTCCGGCGGAACAAAGACCGAGACTGTCAACGTCTACAAGGGGCTCAACTCCACGAACACTTCGCGGGTGCTCAAGTATTACAAAGCTGCGGCGGCGAATACCAAGAGCATCGACGCCACGCAGTATATGTCCATAAAGCGCGTTGATTACACTCCGCGCAACAGCTTCCAGAAAGGCATGCTCACTGTGTTCACGGGAATCGCCTCGGCGGCTCTCGCGGCGAACAGCAAAGCAGTGACTTCGATTCCCGGCAGGTATAAGCAGATAAAGGCGAGCGATCTCATCTCGGCGAATGCTGTCGCTTACGGCAACTATACTATAGTGACGCTCAACGTCAGGATGCAGCAGGACGATCAGAACACTAAAGACGCGCATCAGGGTCCGGTCGGCAGGACTGTCGGAACGGTCGGTAACCTCGACAGAGTTTTTGAAGCCATGCCGAGCGTCAAGGTGAACTGCTCAAAGGGCAGCATCACGCTCAAGTATGACGACTGCAAGGTCGTTGTCAAAATAGACAACGGCAGCGGCTCGATAGTCAGCGGCACATGGAGCTATACCGTTGATATTGATATCGATAATATATATGCGAGCATCGCGGGCAGCGACGAGCTGCTGATAACGAACACCGGCGGCGCGGTCGGATTTGTCGTAAAGACGAACGATGGAATCTCGCTTCAAAGCCGCAATTCAAAATAAAACTGACCCGCACGGCGCAACGCCGGGCGGGTTTTTGATATATTAAATTAAGAAGAGAGCTGCCTTTTGACAGCTCTCACCAGTCTATAGTGCACGGTTTCAAGGCTCCCCTGCAGGGGAGCTGTCACGGCAAAGCCGTGACTGAGGGGTTGCTGCGTGAAAGTTCAAAATACTCGGCGATTTTACTTGTTCAAAAAATCCCTTCGGCGCTTCGCACATCCAATTTTATACAAAAGAGAAGATATTGGTTCTGATACCTGCGAAGCCCCAAAAACCGGATTTATAGATATGCAAAAGAGAGCTGCCTTTTGACAGCTCTCTTTATGTTTTTATTTATCTGCTTCGGCCTCGTTTGCCTTTGCCTCTTCGATAACTTTCTGTGCAACGACGGGCGGCGCATCCTCATAGCGGGTGAACTCAAGGGTGAACCAGCCTCTGCCGGCGGTCACGGAGCGCAGGACGGTCGAGAAATCGCCCATCTCGCCCATGGGAACTTCCGCGATGAGCTCCTGAATCTTCGGCTCGTCGGATGGACCCATGCCGAGCACGCGGCCGCGGCGCTTTGTGACATCGCCCATGATATCGCCGAGGTTCTCGTCGGGCATATAAGCCTTCAGAGTGCCGATAGGCTCAAGGATAACGGGGTTCGCCTGCGGAATTCCGTTCTTGTATGCTATGTTCGCGGCGGTCTTGAACGCCATTTCGGATGAGTCAACCGGATGATAAGAGCCGTCGTAAAGAGTGGCTTTCAAACCGACCATCGGGTAGCCTGCAAGCACGCCCTTCTTGACGCTGTCGCGCAGACCCTTTTCAACTGCGGGGAAGAAGTTCTTCGGCACGGAGCCGCCGACAACTTCCTCGGCGAAAACGAGATCGTCGCTCTCGCAGGGCTCGAAGCGGATGAACACGTCGCCGAACTGACCGTGTCCGCCGGACTGCTTCTTGTGTCTGCCCTGAACCTCGACCTTCTTGCGGATGGACTCTCTGTATGCAACCTTCGGTACGCTGAGATCGACCTCAACGCCGAACTTGTTCTTGAGCTTGGAGACGATAACATCAAGGTGCTGCTCGCCGAGACCGGAGAGAATCTGCTCGCGGGTCTCTTTATTGATGACAAACGAAATTGTCGGATCCTCTTCGAGAAGTCTGAGCAAGCTCGCCGCGACCTTCTCTTCGTCGCCCTTCTTGCGGACTTTGACCGCCATGGACAGGCAGGGGGTCGGGAACTTGATGCCCTCGAGGGTTATCGGGTTCTTTGCCGAGCAGACAGTGTCGCCGGTCTTGATGCCTGCAAGCTTTGTGACAACGCCAATGTCGCCCGCGGGGATGCAGGATGCGTCCTCCTGCTTGCTGCCCTTGAGGGTGATTATCTTGCCCATTCTCTCGCTCTCTTCGGTGCGGGAGTTATATGCGGGGGTGTCCGAAGTTATCTTGCCGGAAACGACCTTGAAGAAGGACATCTTGCCGACGAACGGGTCGGCGATGGTCTTGAAGCAGATAGCCGCAAGCGGGCCGTTTTCGTCGCAGGCAAGACCGTTCTCGCCTGCCTTGTCGGCTGCGGAGGGAGCGGAATAGACTATCTCGTCAAGAAGCATATCAATAGCTTCGCAGGTGTAGCCCGCGCAGGCATATACGGGGATAACGGAGCCGTCGCTGACGCCGGAGTTGAGAGCTTTGATTATCTCTTCGCGGGTGAAAGTCTCGCCTGCAAAGAACTTCTCCATCAGCTCGTCGTCGCTCGAAGCGACCGCCTCTGTAAGTATATCGAGCATCTCGTCAAGCTGCGGGTCGGAGGGCATTGCGACCTCTTTCTTCTCGCCGCTGCTGTAGTCAAAAGCCTTGCGGGACGCGAGGTTGACATATGCCGCAACCTTGCCGCCGTCCATATAGGGGACGATAACGGGGCAGATAGCGCCGCCGACTGCGTCTTTTATAGCTGCAAATGTTTTATAGAAATCGGTGTGATCCGCGTCGCAGCGGGTGATGGCGAACATTCTCGAAATGCCCCTGGCGTTCGCAGCCTTGAGAGCTTTCTCTGCGCCGACGTCAAAGCCGGAGCCCGCCGCAGTGACGATGAGCACGCTGTCCGCCGCGCGGATGCCTTCGCTCATGCCGCCCGCAAAGTCAAAAAGACCGGGAGTGTCGATTATATTTATCTTCGCGCCGTTCCACTCGATAGCGGCAACAGCGGTTGAAACCGTGGCCTTTCTTTTCTTCTCCTCGGCATCGAAGTCGAGCACGGTGGTGCCGTCGGCGACTCTGCCGAGTCTGTCGGTAGCCTTCGCGGTGTAGAGCATTGCTTCCGCAAGGGTTGTTTTTCCTCTGCCGCCATGACCTGCTATGGCGATATTTCTGATGTCTTTCGCGTTATAGGCTTTCAAAAAAAGTCCTCCTTATCAAAGCGCCGCTGCGCGTTTAGATTTACTGCATAAAAATTAACCACAGTTTTGAAGAAATTATAGCATACATTACTATAGATTTCAACAAAAAAATAAAAATATATTCATTAACGTTATATAAACAAATTGAGCGCAGTTTGCTCTTGTAAAAGGATATAAAAATAGTATGTTTTGGTCACATCAGGGGTGTTTGTGACAAAATAAAAATAAGGACTGCGGCGGTTCGCAGTCCTGTTTATATTATTTTGACAGCTGCTGCTGATTTGAGAACTTCACAGCGTCTTTATACAGCTTGCTCCCGGTTTCAAGCAATCCGGAGTAGGTTCGCCCGTTGCTGAACAGTATTATTACATCACGGCTGCTTGCTTTGCTCGTTATATGCCTCTCCGTCGTCCGGCTTTCCCAGCCGATGACTTTCGGATAATATTCCGTTTCGTATACAGTTTCGGTGACATATTCCGGAGATTTGAACGAAGCATATATCATTTTGACCCCGTCGCAAGCCTTTTGAACATTGCGAAAAACTACTCCGGAAGATAAAAACTCCGTTAAAAAAATATCCCATATTTTGTCGGTAACGGGCGGGCATGATACAGTAGGAAACAGTGCGACCAATCCGCCGCTTGTGATACAAAATTTAATTCTGCATTTGCAGCGGGGCTTTTTGTGCCGGAGCTTTACTTTTATATAGCTGCGGTTTTCACGCACTCTTTTTATTTTAATGCAGTCAATGCGCTGAAGAGCCGACAATACATATTGAAAAGTTTCGCTGCTCGAAACATTGGATTTGAGAAAATAAACCTTTGTTGCCGTCTTGCATCCGTTCCGCCTGACCCATATGCTGAGAGGGACGGCAATTATCAAAACCTCTACTGCAATAATTATAGCGGCTAACAAAAGTATCCTAAGAATTGTCATGGTACGCCTCCCCGAGATACAGCTGTAATGCCTATCTCGGGTTCAGTATAGCACCTGTTTGAATGCGCACAATGCTTTCAGGGAAATATACGCTTCTCACAGGAGCAGAGTCCAATAAAACGGTCACACAATGCGGCTGCGTTAAAAGTACAGACACCTCAGCGCTCCGATTTGCAGAAATCAACCGCAAAAAAACATCCCCCACACCTTACGGCGCAGGGGATGCATCATATCAATTTTTACGCAGCTTTCTTTTCTTTTCTGCGCTCTGC
>JBNMIN010000022.1:0-26513 GCA_050873305.1 Oscillospiraceae bacterium | reverse complement strand
TTCGGCAGATTGACGGTCTTTATCGATTTGTCAACATACCAGCCGGTCACGGTGTTGTCGACCGCCTGACCGTTGAGCGTTATCTGCGCTTTCTCCGCGTCCTCAAGCGCGAGTGACACGCCGTCGAGTTCGAGCGCGCTGTCTATAGTGAATCTGAGCCTGATTTTATGCTCGGGCACGGGTTCGTGAATAACCCACGGCTGCATCACCGCGCCGCTTCGAAGCGGGAAACCGAGCTTTTCGCGGCAGATATTATCAGCCCTGAGAAGTTCCTCTTCTTCGCCGCTCAGCTCGTCGCCGTCAAGCGCAAAACGCGCCATGTCAAGAAGCATGACATTCGGCTCGTCGAGCTCATATTCCGTCTCGCAGGGAACTGCAAGTTTCTTGTCCTCGCGCTCCTCCGGCTCAGTATACTGACCCTCGGAGCAGCCGTCATAGAGTCTGAGCAGCAGGCTGTCGTATTCATAGAGCCGCGCGCTTATCACGGTATTGCCGTTGAGATAATCGAACTCCGCGGGCTTTATCTCGCCGCTCAAAGTGTCATATATCACGGGCGAATATTCGCCCTTTACTGTTATTTTTATATCATCGAAGTTTGTTATGTTGCAGTCATACGGCTCCACGGCGTGCGCGACAAAGAGCCACAGGCTGTCGGTATCCTCGCGCAGCTGATATATCAGCCCGTCCGAGAGATAGCCGTCGTCATCGCGGATGCAGACGGTTCGCGACCGGTCGAGCGCAGCCAGGAGCGACGCGCGCTGATAGGGTATGTGTTCGCTGTTTTCAAAGAGCTTCTCTCCCCTGTCGGACGGCTGTGCGTCCTCAAGAGTCGGGGCTTCGCCGAGGAATATTACCCTGCCGCCGTCCTCGCGGAATTTTTCGAGTCTGTCGAGCGTTGATGAGCGGAGCGTCTCGCATCCGGGCACGACTATTACATCGTACTTCATCTCGCCGACTCTCAGCGGCGCGTCCGCATGCGGGCAGAGCCCGGGCAGCAGCGACTCGCTGATAAAATCGAAATCTATGCTACCGAACAGCAGCCACTTTGTCAAATCCTGAAAATTCTTGTCAAGCTCTTCACGTATGAGTCCCGATTTGTCGTTTGGCCCCCAGTGGAGCCAGAAGCTCTCGACCGGGTGGATAACGCCGACCTTTACAATCGGCACACCGCGGGTCATCGCCGTGTTGACTCGCGCGAAGTGATTTTCAACGCAGGAATATTTTTTGTACCACGGGGACTGATAGTTTATCGAGGCAGGATAGTCTCGCTTCGCCTCGCCTGCCATGGAGACCCATGACAGATGCGGCACGCGCACCGTGACGCCGAGAGCCGCCTGCCAGTCGCCGTTGAGTTTGTGTCCTCTGAAGTCGAAGTCCCAGTCGGTAACACCGTAAAGCTCAGAGAGCACGCCTTCATAGCCGAACTGATGCGCGGCGGACTGCGCCTGCTTCGCGGTAGTATATTCCTTCCACGAACAGAGCATATCAATGCCGGGCAGCCCGAACGAGCGGTATGAGCGCATCGCTTCGCCGAGCGCACCCGTCTGGCTTTCGAGCGTCGGCTCGTCCATCATGTGACCCGTCAGCGCTATACCGTTTTCGCGGCACCAGCCGCCGACTGTATCGGCGAACGCCGAAGAGAACCGCTCCGCAATATGATCGTGATAGCGGTAACGGGCGGCGGAAACTTTTCCGTCCGGCAGATCCCAGAATATCTCCGGCAGGAACTCCATGATATCCTGAGAATATGTGTTTAAATATGTATTTGCAAAATCGTCCGTCCACGGCATGATGAGATCGTCCGTGTCGGTCGAGTTGTCCATGAGCGTCTTGCGCGTGAACTGCGGCTCGTCGGTAAAAATCGCGGGGACAGTTTCATCGAACTCGTCGCCGACGACCTCTTTGTACCGCTCGTGAGTGACCTCAACGAAGCGTTCGACCGCCTTTTTGTCGAGCGTGTTGAGATAAGCCTGACCGTTATACCACGGGTTCGCGCCGCTTATTTCGAGATAGGCGTACCACTTTGTGCCCTCGGCAGAATCGTTCTCGCCGATGCGCTTATAGCTCTTCAAATACCCGTCGGAATCGAGCACTATGTCATAGCAGGCAAGCAGCTCGCCGTCCTCGGAGCGCACTCCGCGCGATGTGGAGTCGTCCGTGAAGCCCGCAGAACCGTCGTAGGGTCTGACGGTAAAGAGCAGGTGGCGCGCGCGGAAACGCTTATCTTTTGTTACTATTCCGCCGGCGGCGCCGGAGGGCCATCTGTCCTCATCATAGAGCCAAGCGAGCATTTTTTCGCTCTTCGCCTTGTCGGTGCAGGAGCGGATGAGATGCATAAACTCGTCGCTCAGATATTCCGTATCCATGCCGGTTCTGACATGCATATGAAAACCGCCGAAGCCCATCTCATGAAAAATTTCTATCTGCCGCAGAAGCTCGTCCTCTTCGAGCTTGCAGTTCCACGCCCAGAACGGCGCGGCGCGGTATTCGCTCGTCGGGGAGCGAAACAGCTCGTCGGACAGGGTGCTGAGATAATTCTTTTTATAAAGCATATATTCCTCCGCTAAAAATATCGAACCCCTTTTTGATTATATAATTATACCATAAAAGCCCCTGTCCGTTGTCACAAAAATTGACCCCGAAAGCTGTACAATTTGACGAACGACAGAAGCTTCATCACGGTTGATTTTCCGTTTCGCGTGCTCTATAATAATAGCACCAGCCAAAAAGGAGCGCAGAAAATGAAGATAACCGCACTCGTTGAAAACACATCCGAAAGCGATCTCAAACCGGTTCACGGGCTTTCATTTTATATTGAAACCGAAAAGCACAAGATTCTGTTCGATCTCGGCCCGAACGATACTATTTTTAAGAACGCCGAGAAAAAGAATATCGACCTGTCGGAAGTTGATACCGTGATTATTTCTCACGGTCACTCCGACCACGGCGGCGCGCTCAAACATTTTTTGAAGATAAACAGAAAGGCGCGCATCTATCTCCAGCGCAGCGCATACGATCCGCATTATTCGAAGGCGCTCTTTCTGAAAGTCTATGTCGGGCTTGACACAAAAACTAAGAGCGACCCGAATATAGTTCTGCTCGACGGGGATTTCAAAATCGACGACGAGCTCTCGCTCTTTGTTTCAAAGGTCAAGAATGAACTTGTCTCGGACGCGAACAAAGCTCTGTTTTCAAAAGACGGTCCCGACGATTTCAGACACGAGCAGAATCTGCTGATACACGAAAATAAAGACGTTCTGTTCATGGGCTGCGGACATTCGGGCGTTATAAGTATTCTTAAAAGCCTCGGCGAAACAAGACCGGACGTCTGCATCGGCGGCTTTCATGTCTATAATCCGATAAGCAAAAAGACAGTCCCCGAATATCAGCTCTCGGCTCTCGCGGATGCCTTGCAGGACTACGGCGATGTTGAATTTTACACCTGCCACTGCACGGGCACAAAGGCTTATGACTATTTGAGCTCAAGACTTCGCAATCTGAAATATTTCTCCTGCGGAGAAGAGCTGAGAATATAAAATAAAATAAAAAATACGGGCGGCACAGAGCTAATCTGTACCGCCCGATTCTATTTATGTCGGCTTATTCAGCCTTTTTGCTCTTCTCTCTGTTGCCGAGCACAACATTCGTCAGGATGCCGAGGATGAGTGCGCAAGCGATGGAGGTTATCGTGACCTTGCCGAAGGAGACGGTCAGGCCACCGATGCCGGCGATAAGAATAACGGAGACAACGAAGAGGTTTCTGTTATCTTCGAGGTCAACTTTCTGGATCATCTTCAGACCGCTGACTGCGATGAAGCCGTAGAGCGAGATGCACACGCCGCCCATGACGCAGGAGGGAATCGAAGCGAGGAAAGTTGCGAAGGGCGAAAGGAACGCGATGATTATCGCGAGGACTGCCGTGCAGACGATAGTCGCAACGGAAGCGTTGCCGGAGATAGCCACGCAGGCTATAGACTCGCCGTAAGTGGTGTTCGGTGCGCCGCCGAAGATAGCGCCGACCATCGAGCCGATGCCGTCGCCGAGCAGGGTTCTGTGGAGACCGGGCTCAACAAGGAGGTCAGTTTCGACTATGGAAGAGATGTTCTTGTGGTCAGCGATGTGCTCTGCGAAGACAACGAATGCAACCGGGACATAAGCCACTGCAACAGCCGCTATGTAAGAACCGCTGAGCTCGCCGAAGGCACCGAAAGCCTTGAGGAAGGTGAAATCGGGCACTGCGAAGAAAGTCTTGACTCCCACGCCGTCGGCAACGAGTGCGGTGAAGCCGCTGAAGTCGATAACTCTGAGAGCGTCGTTTCCGGTCTTGATGCCGATGACAGTGAAGATAGCCGCAACAGCGTAGCCGGAGAGGATGCCGATGATGAACGGGATGAGCTTGACCATCTTCTTGCCGAAGACGGAGCAGAACATTGTCACGAAGAGAGTGACGAGACCGCAGATAATAGCGACATAGACGCTTGCGGTCGGCTCGCCGTTGACTGCATAGGAGCCCTTCTGGAGGTCGCCGATAGCGTTGCCTGCGAGCGAAAGTCCGATGATGGCGACGGTGGGTCCGATAACGGCGGCGGGCATGAGCTTATTGATCCAGCCGACACCGGAGATCTTGACCGCTATTGCTATAACAACATAGACGAGACCCGCGAACACAGCGCCGAGAATCAGTCCGAGATAGCCGAGCGCAACGGTGGTCGCGCCTGCGAAAGCGGCTGCCATTGAGCCGAGGAAAGCGAAAGAAGAACCGAGGAAAACGGGGCTCTTTGCCTTCGTGAAGAGAACATATACAAGGGTGCCTGCGCCTGCGCCGAAGAGCGCCGCGACAGTGCTCATCTGCACTTCGCCGCAGTTATAAACACCCGAAGTTATCATGGGAACTGCGATGGTAGCTGCCATAATCGCGAGCAGCTGCTGGAACGCAAAGACGATAAGCTTGCCGAACTTCGGCTTGTCTTTGATACCGTAAATCAATTTCATACTATTGACCTCCTCAAATTTTGCCTGTCTATACTCAACACAGTCCCGGTGAACCGCTTCTGCGTCAAAGTCTTATTTGCTGTATATCGAGACGCTTGTCTCATCGTCGAACGGCGGGATCTTCACAACGACCACTTCGCTGCGCGAGGTCGGCACGTTCTTGCCGACATAGTCGGCGACTATCGGGAGCTCTCTGTGTCCCCTGTCAACAAGCGTTGCAAACTGTATCTTTGCCGGGCGGCCGAGAGAGATTATCGCATCCATCGCGGCTCTCGCCGTTCTGCCGGTGTAGAGCACATCGTCGACCATGACGACCGTCTTGCCCTCAACGGAAAAATCGAGCTTGCCGGAGTTCACAGTCGGCTGGCTCGCGCTCTCGCTCAGGTCATCCCTGTAGAGCGTGATGTCGAGATAGCCTTTCTGCGTTTTCACGCCGAGGCTCTCGATCTTTGAGGCGAGGATATCCGCAAGCGGCGCGCCTCTTCTCATTATGCCGACAAGGCATATCTCATCCGAATCGCCGTTTCGCTCGATTATCTCGTGCGATATCCGCGCGAGCGCACGGTTGACCGCCGCGCTGTCCATGATATAGGCCTTGAACTCCATCTGCTCACCCCGAAGCATAAAAAAATACGATTCTGCCGCACCGACAAAATCGCACAAAAACACGCAGATATACCCTATCCGCACTGAATATGACCATCTTGTCGGCATCTCTGTACCGCTCTTAAAGATTTTTTGCTGTGAATACTATATCATATTGTTCATCGGTTGTAAAGACCCAATTTATAGTTTTTTCAACTTTTTTCGCCGCCGAATCTTACATAAATGTAAGAACTCGGGCGCACAATGTAAGGCTTTGTTATTGAGAACGACCCACTCTTTTGATATAATCATTATCGACAGGAGGAGTTTTAATGAAAACCAAAAGCAAAAATAAGAAGCTGCGTATCGCGCTCGGAATATGCATACCGCTTATAATTATCATCGCGGCGGCGCTGGCGGTCGTTATGAAATACGGACCGACATTCGGATTTTATCTCGTCCCGCCGTCGGCAGAGACCTACGGCAAAAACGCCCTCTCCACTATAGACAAAAACGGAATCTTCGCCGGAAACGACGAGTGGAAGAGCACATATAATGAGTGTCTGAAGATGATAGAAAACGCGAAGAGCTACGACGACACATATGACGCCATAAAGAAAGCGCTTTCGGTCGGCGGCGGCAAGCACTCGATGCTCATGACAAAATCGGAATCGCAAAATACAACGGAGAGCTACGACGAGGTTCTGCCCACCGTTTCGCTCGACGGCAATATTGCGATAATAAAGCTCCCGGATTTTCTCGGCACAGCCGAGGCGGGACAGAAATACGCAAAAATTGCGGAGGACTTCATCCACGAGAACCGCGATAAAATAAAGGGCGTTGTGCTCGACCTGCGCGGCAACACCGGCGGCGACATGGGTCCGATGGCGACGGCTGTCTCGTCGCTGCTCCCCGACGGCGAACTGGTCTATTACCACTACCGCAGCTATGATATCCCGGTCACGCTCAAAAACGGCGTTGTCAGCAACGCGGGCACGGGCGGCAAGAGCCTCTATCCCGAAGAGAAGCTGAATGTACCCGTTGCGATACTCACCGACGACATGACCGCGAGCTCGGGCGAAGCTCTGACGCTCTGCTTCAGAGGGCTTGAAAACACAAGGACTTTCGGCGCACCGACCGCGGGCTACACGAGCGTCAACATGCTCTACAACATGTATGACGGAGCGCAGATGTATCTGACCGTCGCGTTTGATAAGGCGCGCACGGGCGAGATATTCAAAGAGACGCCCATCGAGCCGGATGTCGCCACCGACTCACCTCTTGAAGCGGCTCTTGAGTGGCTGAGAGGCTGAAAATAAAATACAGCACCCTTTGTAAAAAGAGGGTGCTGTTGTTCAATAAAGCTAAAAGGATCGGCACATCTGCGCCGACCCTTTTTATTTTTTGATTATTTTGCTTTCTTGTCTTCCTTTTTCTTGTGGAAGAGGATCTTATCCACGGGGAAATAGAGGAAGAACTGGAGAGCAGAGCAGACGGCGGTAGCTATTGTAAGCGAAAGGCCGCTGTTCAGATGGAACTTCGAGGTGCAGAACTCGAAAACTACGGGGTTGAACCACGCAGAGAAGCAGACAAGAGCAAGGGTGAAGATTATGTATATGGGCAGAGTAATAGCGGTGTTGGAGCCCGAGTTGAAAGTCTTTTCCTTGTTGATGAAGAATGCAACTATCTGCGCCAGAAGGTTCGAAACGTTGAATGCAATGAAGAGCGCAAGTCCGCAGCGCTGACCCTCGATGACCGGATAATCAAAGACGAACCAGTGGAATGCCTGCGTGCTCAGAGCCTTGATCGCGGGGATGTTATAAAGAATAGCGAGAGATGCAACCTGAACGATGCAGGCGCCGAGGCTGACGACGATGAACTTGACAAACTGCCAGAGTGTGTTGATGCCGGAGCCTTTACCCTCTGCAGCCTTGTCGATATTGTTTAACTTTCCCATTTACTTCACTCCTGTGATAAAATTTTCAATTAATTTTATCATACCCGCCGACATAAATCAATAAAAACGCCTGTACTTTTTGGTTATTGATTATTAAAAATAGATAAATCGGCATAAAAAAAGATCCCGCAGGAAAACCTACGGGATCAAAAGGGCATTAATTACTCGTTGATCTTGATAACAACGCCCGAGCCGACGGTACGGCCGCCTTCACGGATAGCGAAGCGGAGACCCTCTTCGATAGCGATGGGAGCGATAAGCTCGACAGACATGTCAATGTTGTCGCCGGGCATGCACATCTCTACGCCCTCGGGAAGGGAGATGATACCGGTAACGTCAGTAGTTCTGAAGTAGAACTGGGGACGATAGTTGTTGAAGAACGGAGTGTGACGGCCGCCCTCGTCCTTAGTAAGGACGTAAACCTGGCCGACAAACTTGGTGTGGGGATGAATGGTGCCGGGCTTGGAAAGAACCTGTCCACGCTCGATCTCATTTCTCTGAACACCACGAAGAAGAGCGCCGATGTTGTCGCCGGCCTCAGCGTAATCGAGGGTCTTGCGGAACATCTCGATTCCGGTGCAGACGGTCTTGCCCTTCTCTTCCTTAAGACCAACGATCTCAAGCTCGTCGCCGGTTCTCAGCTGTCCACGCTCAACTCTACCGGTGGCAACAGTACCACGGCCGGTGATGGTGAAGACATCCTCAACAGGCATAAGGAAAGGCAGGTCAGCCTTACGGTCGGGAGTGGGGATATAAGTGTCAACAGCGTTCATGAGCTCCCAGATGCAAGCAAGCTCGGGGGCATCAGGATCATTGCCGTTGTACTCAAGAGCCTTAAGAGCAGAACCCTTGATGATCGGGGTGTCATCGCCGGGGAAGCCATACTCGTTAAGAGTATCGCGGATCTCCATCTCGACAAGCTCAAGGAGCTCAGGATCGTCGACCTGGTCAACCTTGTTCATGAAGACGATGATATAAGGCACGCCAACCTGGCGGGCAAGAAGAAGGTGCTCCTTGGTCTGAGCCATGGGGCCGTCGGTAGCAGCTATAACAAGGATAGCGCCGTCCATCTGAGCAGCACCGGTGATCATGTTCTTGATATAGTCAGCATGGCCGGGGCAGTCAACGTGAGCATAGTGACGGGTAGCGGTCTCATACTCAACGTGAGCGGTGTTGATTGTAATACCGCGCTCTCTCTCCTCGGGAGCCTTATCGATGTTAGCGTAATCAACAAACTCAGCCTCGCCCTTCATAGCGAGAGTCTTGGTGATAGCAGCGGTAAGAGTGGTCTTACCATGGTCAACGTGACCAATGGTACCAATGTTTACATGGGGCTTAGTTCTTTCGAATTTAGCTTTTGCCATTTGGAATTTCCTCCCTTTAATTGGTTAAATAATTGTCTCATGCATCAGCATAAAACTATTCTATCAATTTACACCTGAAAATTCAAGTGCTTTTTAAAAATTACTTGTCCTTGATGACAGTCTCAGCAATGGACTTCGGAACCTCGGCATAGTGGCTGGGCTCCATGACATACTGACCGCGTCCCTGCGTCTTGGAACGAAGGGTGGTAGCGTAGCCGAACATGTTCGACAGCGGGATGAATGCATTGATCTGCACTGCGCCCGTACGCATCTCGGTGCCTTCGATCTGTCCGCGGCGGGAGTTGACATCGCCGATAACATCGCCCATATAGTCCTCGGGGACGATAATGGCGACCTTCATGATGGGCTCCATGAGCACGGGAGCTGCCTTCTTCATCGCATCCTTGAACGCCATTGAACCGGCGATCTTGAACGCCATTTCGGAGGAGTCGACCTCGTGATAAGATCCATCGTAAAGAGTGACCTTGACGTCAACAACATTGAAGCCTGCGAGAACGCCCGACTGCATTGCACCCTTGATACCGGCCTCTGCAGGTCCGATATATTCCTTCGGGATAGCGCCGCCGACGACCTCGTTGACGAACTCGTAACCCTTTTCGGGGTTGGGCTCGATGCGGATCTTGACGTGACCGTACTGTCCGCGGCCGCCCGACTGACGCGAATACTTGGTATCGCTCTCTGCGGGTTTGGTGATGGTCTCGCGGTATGCGACCTGGGGTTTACCGACATTAGCCTCGACCTTGAACTCACGAAGAAGTCTGTCAACGATTATCTCAAGGTGAAGCTCGCCCATGCCGGCGATGATGGTCTGACCCGTCTCTTCATCGGTGTAGCACTTGAAGGTCGGATCCTCTTCGGCAAGCTTTGCAAGCGCGATAGCCATCTTCTCCTGACCTGCCTTGGTCTTGGGCTCGATAGCGACCCTGATAACAGGATCGGGGAACTCCATGGAC
Source organism: Oscillospiraceae bacterium (assembly GCA_050873305.1). Taxonomy (GTDB): domain Bacteria; phylum Bacillota; class Clostridia; order Oscillospirales; family Acutalibacteraceae; genus CAG-177. The sequence goes on along the minus strand of JBNMIN010000022.1, from coordinate 16,641 downwards.
TCAAGGATTATCGGAGCCTTGGCGTCGCAGAGCGTGTCGCCGGTGGTGGTGTTCTTAAGACCTATAGTAGCAGCGATATCTCCGGCGTAAACGCAGTCGATATCCTTTCTGTGGTTGGAGTGCATCTGCAGGATTCTTCCCAGACGCTCGTTGCAGTCCTTGGTAGCATTGTAAACAGTGCTGCCGGTGGTGACTGTACCCGAATAAACTCTGAAGAAGCAGAGCTTACCGACGAAGGGATCGGTCGCAATCTTGAAAGCAAGAGCTGCGAACGGCTCGGAATCCGAAGAATGACGGAACTCCTCTTCACCGGTCTCGGGGTTCGTGCCCTTTATCGACGGGACATCCGTCGGAGCGGGCATGTAATCAACAATAGCGTCAAGCAGCTGCTGAACACCCTTGTTGCGGTAAGAAGTACCGCAGCATACGGGAACCATCTTATTGGCGATAGTAGACTTGCGGATGCAGGTCTTTATCTCATCAATGGTGAGCTCCTCGCCGCCGAGATACTTCTCGAGCAGCTCGTCGTCCTGTTCGGCGACGTGCTCAACGAGCTCATCATGATACTTCTGTGCAAGTTCCTTCATGTTCTCGGGGATCTCCTCGACTCTGACGTCGAGACCCTTGTCATCATAGTAGACATCAGCCTGCATCTGAACAAGGTCGATGATTCCCTTGAAGTCAGCTTCCGCGCCTATGGGGAGCTGAATCGGAACTGCGTTACACTTCAGGCGCTCCTTCATCATGTCTATAACATTATAGAAGTTAGCTCCCATAATGTCCATCTTGTTAACATAGACCATTCTCGGAACCTGGTACTTGTCCGCCTGTCTCCAGACGGTTTCGGACTGGGGCTCAACGCCGCCCTTTGCGCAAAGAACGGTAACAGAACCGTCCAGAACGCGCAGAGAACGCTCAACCTCAACGGTGAAGTCCACGTGGCCGGGAGTGTCGATGATGTTGATACGGTGTTCCTTCCAGAAGCAAGTGGTCGCAGCGGAGGTAATGGTTATACCTCTCTCCTGCTCCTGCTCCATCCAGTCCATTGTCGCAGCACCATCATGCACTTCGCCGAGTTTGTGGGTCTTTCCTGTATAGAACAGGATACGCTCCGTTGTGGTGGTTTTGCCTGCGTCAATATGCGCCATGATTCCGATATTCCTGGTCTTTTCCAGTGAAACCTCTCTCGGCATAAAAACCTCCGTATCTCGCCTTTGTGCGAATAGCAAAATATATAGGTGAAATTACCACCTGAAATGTGCAAATGCCTTGTTGGCCTCTGCCATCTTGTGAGTATCCTCACGCTTCTTGAATGCCGAACCGGTCGAATTGACGGCATCCATAATCTCGTTAGCAAGTCTCTCCTTCATCGTTCTCTCGGAACGCTGACGGGAATAAAGGGTTATCCAGCGCAGACCGAGGGTCTGTCTTCTCTCCGGACGAACCTCCATGGGAACCTGATAGGTTGCACCGCCGACTCGACGAGCTTTGACTTCGAGAACGGGCATAACATTCTCCATAGCAGCCTCAAAAACCTCAAGCGGGTCCTTGCCGGTCTTCTCACGGATAATGTCGAAAGCCTCGTAAACGATTTTCTGAGCGACGCCCTTCTTACCGTCGATCATGACGTTGTTGATAAGGCGTGTTACGAGCTTTGAGTTGTAAAGCGGATCGGGCAAAACGTCACGTTTTGCTATCTTGCCTCTTCTTGGCACTTCGCTTCCCTCCTTCATAGTAATGATATCATAGGTACTCGAGTGACAAAACTCTCGTGGTGTCAATGGGAGGCATGTATTTCAATGCACTCTCGCATTGGAGTAATCACCTGCAAGAAGATTCTGTCTCTTAAGCTTTCCGCGTCATGCGGAATTACTTTTTGGCAGCCTTCGGACGCTTAGCACCGTACTTGGAACGGGCCTGCATTCTGCCGTTGACGCCCTGTGTATCGAGCGTTCCGCGGATGATGTGGTAACGCACACCGGGAAGGTCCTTAACACGGCCGCCGCGGATGAGAACAACCGAGTGCTCCTGAAGGTTATGACCGACGCCCGGGATATAAGCCGAAACCTCGATGCCGTTGGAAAGACGAACTCTGGCGATCTTTCTAAGAGCCGAGTTGGGCTTCTTGGGGGTGGTGGTCTTAACCGCTGTGCAAACACCGCGCTTCTGCGGAGAAGCAGTATCGGTCATGACATTTTTCTTGGAGTTGAGACCCTTCAAAAGCGCGGGGGCTTTGGGTTTCTTCTCAAGAGTTTCTCTTCCGTTTCTCACAAGCTGATTAAACGTTGGCAAGCAGTACATCTCCTTTCTAAGATTTATATATGAAATCCGCGCTTCGGGCATAATTATCCCAAAACACAAGACATCACAATTTAAAATTATACCGCTGACTCACCTATTTGTCAACCTTTTCGGTTCGTCAAATGACAAAATATTCGGCGTTTATCAGGGCATTATATATGATTTTTGTCCAATAAACGCATCTCTTTATAGTCACCGCTGCCGGAGTCCCCCGCAAAAGCGGCAGACTCCGGCTCGATGGTTGTTTATTATTCTGCTTCTTCCTGGTTCTCCGCCTCTTCGAGCTTCTCGGCAAGGTCGCTGAAGATGCCCGTGGTGGGAAGCACCTGAACATCGCTGTAGCACTTCATGCCGGTACCCGACGGCAGGAGCTTGCCGATGATGACATTCTCCTTGAGGCCGAGCAGCGGATCGCTCTTGCCCTTGATGGCGGCATCGGTGAGGACTCTTGTCGTCTCCTGGAAGGATGCAGCCGAGAGGAAGGACTCGGTTGCAAGAGAAGCCTTTGTGATACCCATGAGCACGGGCATGCACTGAGCCTCTGCGAGCTCCTCGCCTGTCTCCTGAGCCTTGGCGGCGACGCGTGCGTTCTCAGCCTTGAACTCAAGCTTGTCAACAACAGCGCCGGGCAGGAAAGTCGTGTCGCCGGGATCGGTGACCTTGACCTTCTTCATCATCTGACGGACGATGACCTCGATGTGCTTATCGTTGACGTCAACACCCTGCATGCGGTAGGTTCTCTGAACCTCGCGGATGAGGTAGTCGTGAACAGCCTCGACGCCGAGGACTGCGAGAATATCGTGCGGGTTGAGAGCACCTTCGGTGATGGTGTCGCCCTTGTTGATGTGATCGCCGGGCTCAACCTTGACGCGCATACCGTAGTGGATGGGATACGCCTTCTCCTCGAGGGTCTCGGGATCGGTGACGATGATATTTCTGATCTTCTTGATCTCGCGCTCGGAAACCGTACCGGAGATCTCACTGATAAGAGCGAGGCTCTTGGGCTTTCTCGCTTCGAACAGCTCCTCGACTCTGGGAAGACCTTCCGTGATATCGGACTGGTCTTTCGCGCCGCCGGTGTGGAACGTTCTCATCGTCAGCTGTGTACCGGGCTCGCCTATCGACTGAGCCGCGATGATACCGACTGCTTCACCGACCGTAACAGGCTCGCCGGTTGCAAGGTTCGCGCCGTAGCACTTGATGCAGACGCCGTGCTCGGACTGGCAGGTAAGCAGCGAACGGATCTTTATCTTTGCAAGGCTGCCCTCGGGCTCTTCGCCCGCGGCGACCTTCTTGTCGTGATACTCATATACCTTGTCGGCGACGCGCTTTGCGTCGTCCTCGCTCATCATCTTATCCTTGCTCATGATAAGCTCGCCGGTATCCTCATCGAAAAAGTCGTTGAGCAGATAGCGGCCGGTAAGACGCTCGGTGAGGCTGACTATGCGGCGCTTTCCGTCGAAGATATCGTAGACATCCGAGCCCTCTGTGCAGCCGCAGTCCTCCTCGCGGATGATAACATCCTGCGAGACATCGACAAGACGTCTGGTGAGGTAACCCGAGTCCGCGGTACGAAGTGCGGTATCGGCAAGACCTTTACGCGCACCACGCGACGAGATGAAGTATTCGAGTATATTAAGACCTTCACGGTAGTTGGCTCTAATGGGGATTTCAATCGTCTTACCTGCTGTATTCGCGATAAGTCCGCGCATACCTGCAAGCTGACGCAACTGGCTGTCGTTGCCTCGCGCACCGGAGTCAAGCATCATGTTGATCGGGTTGTAGGGATCGAAGTTCGCCTTGAGTTCTGCGGCAACTCTCTTTGTGCAGTCTTCCCAGGTCTCAATGACCATGTTCGTGCGCTCCTCGTCGGAGAGAAGACCGTTCTCATAGTTGTCCATGATCTCGGCGACGTCCTTCTCGGCGTCGGCAATGAGTTCGCCCTTGCGCGGCGGTATGGTAGCGTCGCAGACGGCGACGGTGATACCGCTTCGGGTCGAGTACTTGTAGCCCTGAGCCTTGATTTTATCAAGCATGTCGGCTGCTATCGAGGTGCCGTGAATCTTGATGCATCTGTCGATAATTTCGCCGAGCTTCTTCTTATTGACGAGGAAATCGACCTCGAGCTTGAAGTCGTTCTCCGGATCGCTTCTGTCAACAAAGCCGAGATCCTGCGGGATAGGTCCGTTGAAGATAACGCGTCCCATGGTGGTGGAGACGAGCTTTCTGACGGGCTTGCCGTCTATCTCCTTGGTCATGCGGATCTTGATTCTCGCATGGAGTCCGATGGTGCCGTCGTCGTAAGCCATGGTAGCTTCATCGACATCTCTGAACACCTTGCCCTCGCCGGGCTCGCCGGGCTTTTCAAGGGTGAGGTAATAGGAGCCGAGGACCATGTCCTGCGTGGGAACGGTGACCGGGCGTCCATCGGAAGGCTTGAGGAGGTTGTTGGCGGCGAGCATAAGGAAGCGCGCCTCAGCCTGAGCCTCCGCAGAAAGCGGAACGTGAACTGCCATCTGGTCGCCGTCGAAGTCGGCGTTGAATGCGGTACAAACGAGGGGATGAAGCTTGATAGCTCTGCCCTCAACAAGGATGGGCTCGAAAGCCTGGATACCGAGTCTGTGAAGCGTGGGAGCGCGGTTGAGGAGCACAGGGTGATCCTTGATAACCACTTCGAGAGCATCCCAGACAACGGGATTCTGGCGCTCGACCATCTTTCTTGCGGACTTGACGTTGTTCGCCTTGCCGGTCTGGACAAGTCTCTTCATGACGAAGGGCTTGAACAGCTCAAGAGCCATCTCGGTCGGCAGACCGCACTGATAGATCTTCAGCTCGGGACCGACGACGATAACCGAACGGCCGGAATAGTCAACACGCTTACCGAGCAGGTTCTGTCTGAAACGTCCCTGCTTACCTTTAAGCATATCGGAGAGCGACTTGAGCGCTCTGTTGTTCGGACCGGTTACGGGTCTGCCGCGGCGGCCGTTGTCGATAAGAGCATCGACAGCTTCCTGAAGCATACGCTTCTCGTTGCGGACTGTTATCTCGGGTGCGCCGAGCTCAAGGAGCTTGCGCAGACGGTTGTTTCTGTTGATAACGCGGCGGTAAAGATCGTTGAGGTCGCTCGTTGCAAAGCGTCCGCCCTCGAGCTGAACCATGGGACGAAGCTCCGGCGGGATAACCGGAAGCACGTCGAGAATCATCCACTCGGGTCTGTTGCCGCTCTGTCTGAACGCCTCGACAACCTCAAGGCGCTTGAGAGCCTTGGCTTTCTTCTGACCGCTTGCGTTCTCTATCTCCTCGCGCAGCTGCGCGGAGAGCTGGTCGAGGTCGATTTCGGCAAGAAGCTCCTTGATCGCCTCGGCGCCCATGCCTGCCCTGAAATCATCCTCATACATCAGGCGGTACTCGTCGTAATCCTTCTCGTCGAGAACCTGATACTTTTTAAGATCCGTTGTGCCGGGATCGATAACGATATGCATCGCAAAATAGAGAACTTTCTCAAGGTTGCGCGGCGATATATCGAGGATAAGACCCATTCTTGAGGGTATTCCCTTGAAATACCAGATGTGGGAAACGGGAGCTGCAAGCTCGATGTGACCCATTCTCTCGCGGCGAACCTTGGAGCGGGTTATCTCAACGCCGCAGCGTTCGCATATCTTGCCCTTGTAGCGGATTCTTTTATATTTGCCGCAGTGGCACTCCCAGTCCTTCTGGGGTCCGAATATCCTTTCGCAGAACAGTCCGTCCTTTTCGGGCTTGAGTGTGCGGTAATTGATGGTTTCGGGCTTCTTGACCTCGCCGTAAGACCAGCTTCTGATCTTATCGGGAGACGCAAGACCTATTTTTATGGATTCAAAGGTATTGTTTTCCATCCGTTGACTGCCCCTTTTTAAAATATATTTTTAAGGTGACTGTTCTCAGTCGTCGTAGTCGTCAAGCTCGCCTTCGCTGTCGGAGAAGATGTCGCCGTCATAGTAGTCATCTTCGCCCTCGGCATCGTCTGCGAAATCGGCGCTGTCATCGTCGTCGTCCTCGTCGGAGCCGACATTGAAGATATCGCCCTCTTCGTTTTCCGTGCCGTAGCCGCCTGCAGTGCCGGCGTCGTTGACGGAGGAGAATGCCTTATCGTCTGAAGGTGCAAATCCGAGTTCCTCGTCGGTCTGCTTGAGGTCAATCTCTTCGCCGTCCGCGTCAAGAACGCTGACATCAAGGCAGAGGGACTGAAGCTCTTTGACGAGAACCTTGAACGACTCGGGAATGCCGGGCTTGGGAACATTGTTGCCCTTGACTATCGCCTCGTAGGTCTTGACACGGCCGACAACATCGTCGGACTTGACTGTCAGAATCTCCTGGAGGGTGTAGGCAGCGCCGTAAGCCTCGAGAGCCCAAACTTCCATCTCACCGAAACGCTGACCGCCGAACTGGGCTTTACCGCCGAGGGGCTGCTGCGTAACGAGCGAGTACGGGCCGGTGGAACGTGCGTGAATCTTATCGTCAACAAGGTGGAACAGCTTGAGGTAATACATGACGCCGACGGTTACGGGGTTATCAAACTGTCTGCCGGTACGTCCGTCGTAGAGTATCGTCTTGCCGTCCTCTCTGAGTCCTGCCTGCTTGAGCGCTTCGCGGATATCATCCTCGTGCGCGCCGTCGAAGACGGGAGTCTCGACCTTGTAGCCCAGATGCTTCGCGGCAAAGCCGAGATGCACTTCGAGCACCTGACCGATATTCATTCGGGAGGGAACGCCCAGGGGGTTGAGCACGATATCGAGCGGCGTGCCGTCCGGAAGGAAGGGCATATCCTCCTGAGAAAGTATTCTTGAAACAACACCCTTGTTACCGTGACGACCTGCCATCTTATCGCCGACGGAAAGCTTACGCTTCTGGGCGATATAGCAGCGGACAACCTTGTTTACGCCGGGTGCGAGCTCATCGCTGTTCTCGCGGGTGAACTCTTCGACCTTGACGACGATGCCGTATTCGCCGTGGGAGACCTTGAGGGAGGTATCTCTGACCTCTTTCGCCTTCTCGCCGAATATGGCGCGGAGAAGTCTCTCTTCTGCGGTCAGCTCGGTCTCGCCCTTGGGCGTTACCTTACCGACAAGGATGTCGCCGGAGTGAACCTCGGCGCCGACGCGGATTATGCCGCGCTCGTCAAGGTTGCTCAGAAGATCGTCGGAGACGTTCGGGATATCCCTTGTGATCTCCTCGGGTCCGAGCTTTGTATCTCTCGCTTCGATCTCATGCTTCTCGATGTGAATCGAGGTGTAGACATCGTTGCGAACCATCTTTTCGTTGATGAGAACCGCGTCCTCGTAGTTGTAGCCTTCCCAGGTCATGAAGCCGACGAGGGCGTTCTTGCCGAGGGATATCTCGCCGTGATCCGTTGCGGGACCGTCGGCTATGACGTCGCCCTTTTCAACGCGCTGGTTGAGGGTGACTATCGGGCGCTGGTTGACGCATGTGCCCTGGTTGGAGCGCATGAACTTGATTATATCGTAATGGTCGAGAATGTTCTCGTCGCTGAGAATCTCGATCTGCTCGGCATCGACCTTTGTGACGCGGCCGGAGTGCTTTGCAAGCACGACAACGCCGGAGTCGACAGCCGCTTTATACTCCATACCGGTGCCGACAATCGGACTCTCGGTCTTGAGCAGCGGAACCGCCTGCTTCTGCATGTTCGATCCCATGAGGGCTCGGTTTGCGTCGTCGTTCTCGAGGAACGGAATCATCGAAGTTGCGACGGAGACGACCATCTTCGGGGAGACGTCCATGTAGTCGACCTTCATGCGGTCAATCTCAAGGAAGCCGTCCCTGTGTCTTGCGTTGACTCTGTCGTGGACGAACATTCCGTTCTCGTCGAGCGGCTCGTTCGCCTGGGCGACAATGTAGTCGTCCTCTACATCGGCTGTCATATACTCAACTTCGTCTGTGACGCGACCGGTGGTCTTGTCGACCTTTCTGAACGGAGCCTCGATGAAGCCGTATTCATTTATGCGCGCGAAAGTTGCAAGGTAGGAGATAAGTCCGACGTTGGAACCTTCGGGAGTCTCGATGGGGCACATTCTGCCGTAATGCGAGTAGTGGACGTCTCGGACTTCGAATCCTGCACGGTCTCTCGAAAGACCGCCGGGGCCGAGGGCGGAAAGACGGCGCTTATGAGTCAGCTCTGCAAGGGGGTTAATCTGATCCATGAACTGCGACAGCGGGGAAGAACCAAAGAACTCCTTTATCGCCATCATAACAGGACGGATGTTGATAAGAGCCTGAGGAGTGATGTTCTCCTCCTTCTCCTGAGCCTGGAGGGTCATTCTCTCGCGGACAACCCTTTCCATTCTCGACAGACCGATTCTGAACTGATTCTGGAGCAGCTCGCCCACGCAGCGGATACGTCTGTTGCCGAGGTGGTCGATGTCGTCCGTGGTGCCTATCTTGTTCGCAAGGCAGTTGATATAGTTTATCGAAGAGAAGATATCGTCGATTATGATGTGGTTCGGGATAAGGTCGTCGTGGCGGAGTCTGAGCTGCTCGAGAAGAGCCTCTTTGTCGTCGCCGCACTCGTCGACTATCTCGGTGATTATCTGGAAGCGAACCTTTTCGTTGATGCCGGCTTCAAGAAGCTCTTCCTTGGTCACGCCCTCGGGCACATAGTCCATGGGATCGACCATGCCATTGGAGATAATCTTGACCTTCTTGCCCTCGACATCGGCGACGGCGACCATAACGCCTGCGCGCTCGATCTCCTTAGCCTTCGCCTTGGTAACAACCTCTCCTGCCTCGGCAAGAATCTCGCCGGTCAGCGGAGCGATAACGGGCTCGGCAAGCTTGCAGCCTGCAAGGCGGGCGGCAATGGCGAGCTTCTTATTATATTTGTATCTGCCGACGCGCGAGATATCATATCTGCGCGGATCGAAGAAGAGATTGTCGAGCAGCTGCTGGGCGGACTCAAGGGTCACGGGCTCGCCGGGACGCAGACGCTTGAAGACTTCCATGAGCGCTTCGCCCTGGTTCTTCGTCTCGTCTCTCTCGATGGTGGCTTCGATTCTCTCATCGTTGCCGAAGAACTCGCGGATCTCATCGTCCGTACCGAGTCCGAGTGCTCTGATGAAAGTGGTGATGAATATCTTTCTGTTCTTGTCTATTCTTACATAATAGACGTCGTTTATGTCCGTCTCATACTCAAGCCATGCACCGCGGTTGGGGTTGATTGTGCTTGAGAACAGCTCGATACCGGTCTTGTCGTGGGTCATATCGAAATATACGCCCGGCGAACGGACGAGCTGGGAGACGATGACTCTCTCTGCGCCGTTGATAACAAAGGTGCCGCTGTCGGTCATGATGGGGAATTCACCCATAAAGACCTCGGACTCCTTTATTGCACCCGTCTCCTTGTTGAGCAGACGCACAGTGACGCGCATGGGGGCTGCATAGGTAGCGTCGCGCTCCTTGCACTCCTGCACGGTGTGTTTAGTCTTCTCGTCAATGCGATAGTCTATAAAGGTCAGCACCCAGTTGCCGGTGTAGTCGGTGATCTCCGCTATGTCGCGGAACACCTCCTTGAGTCCGGTGTCGAGAAACCATTTGTACGAGTTCTTCTGAACCTCGATGAGATTGGGCATCTCCATGACTTCTTCGATCTTGCCGAAGCTCATGCGCGTGGTCGTTCCTTTTTTGACGGGCTTAACATTCAGCATAGGCCAATTCACTCCGTTCTTTTTTCATCCGTTTCGTGTTATCACCATCAATTGACAGAAGCAGATATCCCTTTTTTCGGGGCTATACACTTTTGTCAATTGACGGCTCGCGCAAGCTCTTTTGAAGAGCGTTGAAATGCAATAATGAAGCGGTTTTCCGCGTTTCGGGAAAGCTGTAACAAGCCCTTAGCCGAAAAGGCCGGGCACACAACGCTCCATTATAATTGTGCAGTTTTACATTTTATACTATGAAGCCCGCTTTGTCAAGAGCAAGAGTGCCATTTTTTCAGAGTAATTTGAAACTTTTTACAATATCCGTCACAATCCCGCTCTCTCAGCTCTTATCGGCGCGGAATTTGTGCAATTTTGACCGCCTGTCGGCTAAATATAAGGTATTATATAATCAAAAGTGGCAACGGCTGAATATTCCGATATAAAATACCGATAATATTCCATGATTTCGCACATCATTTTGACTTGAAAACCGATGTGTGATATAATATCTGCAATTTTCAGTTTGTCGGAGGAAGAGCATGACCGGTATTGTTGATGTCGGCGGCGGAATGCGCGGAGTTTTTTCCGCAGGCATTTATGACCGCTTTCTTGAGGAAGGAATAAATTTCGACCTGTGCGTAGGCGTCTCGGCGGGCAGTGCAAATCTTGCGTCGTATATTGCCGGCAACCACGGGCGCGTCAGACGCTTCTATGTCAAATATCCCATGAGACGGGAATATATGAGCGTCAACAACCTTATGCATGGCGATGCGTTTCTGAACCTCGACTATATATACACCACCCTTTCGAATGTAGGCGGAGAAGACCCGATAGATTTTGCCGCCTTTGACGCAAATCCGTCCGACTATATCGCCGTCGCCACAAACAGCGTGACCGGCGAGCCGACTTATTTCGGCAAGGATTCGATAAAGCTGAATGACCTGACAGTGCTCAAGGCATCCTGCTGCCTCCCGGCGGTGTGCAAGCCTATCACCATTGACAATATCAACTATTTCGACGGCGGAATCTCCGACCCTATCCCCTTTCAAAAGGCGTTTGACATGGGCTGCGACAAAGTTATAGTTGTCATCTCGAAGCCCGTTGACTTCCGCAAATCGCCGCAGAAGCATATGCCGATAATCAAGGCCGCGCTGAAAAAATATCCGAAAGTCTTCGACCGCCTCGCCGTAAGGCACGAGGTATACAACCGCCAGCTTGAAGAGGCAATAAAGCTTCAGGAGCAGGGCAAAGTGATTATCCTGGCTCCGCAGGACTGCTACGGAGTGAACACACTGACCCGCGAGCCCGCTGCCCTCGAAAAGCTCTACGAAGAGGGTCGCTGCTGCGCGGACGAACACCTTAGCGAAATAAAGGCGCCCGGCGAAAAAACCGCATAATTAAATTATACCGGAGTTTCGACGCTCCGGTATTTTTTGTTTTCATTCGATAACGCAACACACGGATTTAATGTGACGCGCAACGCAAAGATTACATTTCACAGATTTGATAAAAGTTTCGGTTTGCTGTGCCGTAAAAGCATCAAAAGATAAAAAATTCAGAAATTCCAGAAAAAACTTTACTTTTTAGCGGCAGCGGTGTTAAAATAGAGAAAATTCACGCGGCGCAGACCGCGGCACAGGGGATGATATCTTGGACAAGATAGATGTTAAGATAATCGAATGTCTCAAGAAAAACGCAAGAGAAAACGCTTCGGTAATCGGCTCGCAGGTCAACATGTCCGTCTCGGCTGTTATCGAGCGCATCAAGAAGCTCGAAGCCAACGGCATAATCAAGCAGTATACCGTCGTGCTCGACAGCAAGAAGCTCGGCATGGACATCACCGCGTTCATCTCGGTGAGCATGGAGCATCCGAAGTACAACAACAATTTCAACGAATTTGTCAAGACCCACAAGCAGATAACCGAGTGCCACTACATCACCGGCGACTTCGACTTCCTGCTCAAGGTCAACACCGAATCGACCGGCGGACTTGAATCGCTGCTCAATGAGATAAAGAGCGCGGGCGGCGTTTCGCTGACAAAGACGCTCGTCGTTCTCTCGACCGTCAAGGAGGACTACTCTGTAAATCTCGAATAAATATTATCAACACAAAAGACCTGCTCTCTATTCTCCATATAGAAAGCAGGTCTTGTTTTTTTATTTTATCAATCAAGCGGCATTTGGGGGAACAGTATTATTTTAAACCACTCGACCGCACGCCAGAAAAATCGATCTATCTTCTGCGACGCCTGCGCGTGCGATGAGAATTTGTTTGCCTTTACGAGCGTTCCGTCTTTCTCGACCATCTCAATGAACACCGGGTGCGCCGGAGAGCCGCTGTTGGGCGAATGTATCGCCATGAGAAGTCGACCGTCGTTTGCAGTGAATATAATTCCGTGACCGCCGTCAAGGTCGTCGTTTTTGCGTCTCTGATAGAGCGGGATGCTGTTGAAATGCCAACTGCCGCGGAGCTGACCGCTCAGTGAGAAGAGCGAGCCGACCGAATAGCCGAGCTTCGAGCCGCTCGACCAGAGCATTATGAGCGTCCCCTGCTGCGTTTTATACAGAAACGGTCCATCGGTTATGTTGCTCGCCCAAACGCAGTCGTCGGCGCGGAACAAAGTCTCGGGTTCGGTCACAAAATGCGTCAGATCGGGGCTGAGCTGGGCAAATGATATGTCCCCCACTCCGTCGGGCATACTGGTCCACTCATGGACAAAAATCATATACGGCACTCCGTCCTCAACGTAGAGCGTACCGTCGATACTGTCCCAATCGTGCGGGGTGATGTGTCCGTCGCTTATCTCTTCGAAAGGTCCCAACGGGCTTGACGAGCGAAACACAGATGTTCCTCTGTGTCCGGTCGAGGCGCTGCCGTATGATGCCAGAAGATAGTAGCTGCCGTTATAATAATGGCATTCGGGCGCCCAGAAGCAGTTCACTCCGTCGAAGCCGTCCTTCGCCTCAAAGACATTGACGGGGCCGTACCATGTCTCAAGGTCGAGACTGACATAGCAGCCGTAGCCCTCAACGGTCGATGCGCCCGTGCCGTACATATAATATATGCCGCCGCTGACCAGAACAAACGGGTCGCGGATAACGACATCGCGGACATTGACGCTGTGCGATGTATCTATCCCGAGAGCCCTCAGGCCGTCGGTGCTTCTGTTTTCCTGCGCGTATGCGCCCGGGACAATAATACTCATGACCATAACAACCGCCGCCAATGCCGATAAAAACCGTTTCATTTTGCAGCTCCTCTCCTCTGTTTTTTCAAGTATATCATATATATTATTTGCTTTTCAAGATAAAAACGCCCCGAAGACAAATTCTTCGGAGCGCGTTTTTTACATCAGCTGTTCTATGACCGCCGAATAGAGGCTCTCGGGGTCGGCAAGAATTTTATCCCGGACGCTCTGCGCCTGCTCCATATCCGCGACATAGAGGGTCAGCGTCATAAGGTCGTTGAAAGTGAATCTGACATTGCACCCGTTTTCGAGCGGGATTATCTCGACCGGAGTCTCTTTCATGCGGCGTTCCTGTCTGAGAAGCTCTTCTGCGGTCGCGAGCGCCTTGTCTCGCACGGCGCGCGGCAGTTCGTCCTCGATATTCGCCGCCGTCTTTCCCGCCGCGGTGAGGCTCAGACGTTCGTCGTCATCGCTCTTGTCAACTTCAACGCTTCCGCCATCGATAAGACTTTCGAGCGCCTGGCTCGCTTCAAAGTAGTTCGCCAGTCCCTCGCGCTGAATGACCTCCATCAGCTGGCGGCGCGACAGTCCCCGCTCTGTGTTCTTGAGCAGGAAAGCTATCAGCACTTTTATTTCATTACGGTTGCGCAGTCCGCCCGGCTCAACGCCCGCGGAAAATGCATCGTATCCGTCCATAGGGTCTCCTGTTTCGTTTGAGATTCTCTTACTTTTTCTTGCTGAAATCTATCGGGGCAATGGGCTTGCCGTAATAGCCGGTCGTCTTGAACTCATCGCTGATGAAGTTCTCGCGGCTCCACGCTCTGCCCCAGATGTTCGCCCAGCCTTCGCAGTAGAGTTTATAATATGATACGCCGTCCTCTTTGCGCATTCTGACGAATTTGGGGACGTTGCACCAGATAAATGACGGTATCGCTATCACAAAAGCCCAGAGGGGTCCGAGCAGAAGCGACTGGATTGTGTGACCGTACTCGTGCATACGGGTGTCGTGGACTCTGTCCGCCGGGCGGTCGGGATTCATAAATATAAATATTCCGAGCGACACGCCGCCGAAATTATCGTGCGGGACATATGTAACAAAAGCGTTGTTGAAGCGCTCGTGCTTATACTTTTTTCTCAGCGCGAGAAAGCCAATTCCGCCGACAAGGTTCTGCGGCAGAGCCCAGGTGAACTGGACTAAATAGAAAAGAAATTTTTTCATTATTATCCACTCCTTGCAAATCTTTATACATTATACCACACAAAACGCGATGTGTAAAATCTTTTTACCACTCGTCGTTTTCGTCGGCGAGCACGGCATAGGCGCAGCGCACTCCGTCAACTCCGGCGGACACTATTCCGCCCGCATATCCCGCGCCCTCGCCGCATGGGTAAAGTCCGCGGATGTTCGACTGATATATCTCGTCGCGCAGAATGCGCACGGGCGAAGACGAGCGGGTCTCGGGCGCCGTGAACACGGCTTCGGGCATGGCGAAACCCTTGAGCATTCTGTCCATCTTCAAAAGCGCGTCTGCATATGTATCCGTCACTTTCTTCGGCAGTATCTTTCTCAGATCGCTCATCACAACGCCCGTCGGGCAGCTCGGATGAACCGCGCCGAGGCGAGTCGAGGGTCTGTCCGCAAGGAAATCGCCGACAAGCTGCGCCGGGGCTGTGTAATCGCTGCCGCCCGCAAGAAACGCCGCGTGCTCGATTTTTCTCTGCATATCCATTCCCGCGAGCGGATGGTCGCTGCCGAAATTCTCCGGCTCGATGCCGACGAGCAGCGCGCTGTTCGAGTTCTCCGCGTCGCGCCCGTATTCGCTCATGCCGTTGACGACTATTCCGCCCTCTTCGCTCGCCGCGTTGACCACCGTGCCGCCGGGGCACATACAAAATGTATAAGCTCCGCGCCCGTGCTCCGGGTGGCAGGCGAGCTTATAGTCCGCCGCGCCGAGCGCGGGATGCCCGGCGAAGTCGCCGTACTGCGCGCGGTCGATGAACTCGCGCGGATGCTCTATTCGCGCGCCGACCGAAAACGGCTTCTGCATCATCTTGACCCCGTGGGCGTAGAGCGTTCTCACGGTGTCGCGCGCCGAATGTCCGGTGCAGAGCAGGACGGTATCGGTCTCGATATCCTCAAAATGCCCGTCATGCTCGGTCTTCACGCCGTGGATATAGCCGTTTGCGACTATTATATCCGTCATTTTGCAGTTGAATCTGATTTCGCCGCCGAGCGAGATTATCTCTTTTCTGATATTGCGGACAACCTCGGCAAGGCGATCGGTGCCGATATGCGGCTTTGCCGACCAGCGTATCTCCTCGGGCGCGCCGTGGTTCGCAAGCTCGTCTATGACAAAGCGGCAGAGCGGGTCTTTTATGCCCGTTGTGAGCTTGCCGTCCGAAAAAGTTCCTGCGCCGCCCTCGCCGAACTGAACGTTCGATTCGGGATTGAGCCTGCGCTCGCGCCAAAAAGTCTGAACATCTTTCTGCCTGTCTTCAATATGCGAGCCGCGCTCGAGAATGAGCGGCTTGAAGCCCGCCCGGGCGAGAGCAAGCCCCGAGAACATGCCTGCGGGACCGAATCCGACTATAACGGGGCGCAGCTCGCTCGTGCGCTTTATCTCCGGCGGTGTAAAGTCAACTTCCTTTACAGTTTCAACACCCAATCCGCAGCGCTTGAGAATCGCGTTCTCGTCGCCGTCAACATCGACTTCTACGTTATACACAAAGAAAATGTTGTCTTTTTTGCGCGAATCGACCGCTTTTTTCGTCACTCTCAGTGTGCGTATTCTGTTTTCGTCAAGGCGAAGAGCTTTACCTGCCGCGCGCCTAAGATCGTGTTCGTCCGCAGTCAGCGGAAGCTTTATCTGATTTATTTTAAGCATACTTTTTCTCCGTTAAATAGATTTTGCCGCGCTCTCCCCTGCGAGCAGACCCGAAGCCCACGCCCATTGGAGATTGAAGCCGCCGCAGCCGCCGTCAACATCGAGAAGCTCCCCGGCGCAGAAAAGTCCGGACACTTTCTTCGACTCAAGCGTTTCGCGGTCGAACTCATTTATATTGACTCCGCCGCGCGTGACCTGCGCATTTGAAAAGCCTTTCGTACCGTCAAATGTTATTTTGAAGTTTTTCGCCGTGCGCGCGAGATTCAGCAGCGCATTTCTGCCGAGCGACTGCGTGTCCGATTTTGAATCAACACCCGCCGCTTTTATAACTGCCGCTCCGACGGCACGCGGCAGGATGCCTATAAGCATATCCTCGCATTTCCCACCGAGTCCCGACAAGAAATCAGCTATCTCCCGTTCCCCCATCGACGGAATTAAATCGAGCGATGCGCTGACGGGCGAACGCTTCGCCGCTTTGGCTATATCAGCGCTTATCTCCATCGCGGCTATTCCGGAAAGCCCATAGTCAGTGAAGAGCAGCTCCCCGCGCGAGGTTCGCCCCGCGGCGTTTATCAC
>JBNMIN010000021.1:0-26720 GCA_050873305.1 Oscillospiraceae bacterium | reverse complement strand
GGAATGCCTATGCGGGCATAGAGCAGGCGCAGATAATCATATATCTCCGTCACCGTTCCGACGGTTGAACGCGGATTCTTCGATGTCGTTTTCTGGTCTATTGATATAGCGGGAGAAAGTCCCTCGATGTAGTCCACCTGAGGCTTCTCCATCTGACCGAGAAACTGTCTTGCGTATGACGAGAGGGATTCGACATATCTTCTCTGTCCCTCGGCGTATATGGTGTCAAATGCCAACGATGATTTTCCCGAACCCGAAAGCCCGGTGAACACCACGAGCTTGTCGCGCGGTATTTCAACATCGACATTTTTCAAGTTGTGCTCCCTTGCACCTTTTACGATTATATTTTTCTGCGGCAAGAATATCGCCTCCGATTACTTTCCTTCTCTTAGTTTGTTTATCTTATCGCGAAGATATGCCGCGTGCTCAAATTCAAGTATTTTCGCCGCCGCTTTCATTTCCGCAGTCAAGCGAACTATCATCTCTTCGCGCTCCTTGCGGCTCATCTTCTTTATCGGCTTTTCGCCCTTGTCCTTCTTGCTGGTTATCTCGATGACATCGCGGACGCCCTTGATTATTGTCTTAGGCACAATTCCGTGTTCTTCGTTATATGCCATCTGCTTTTGGCGTCTGCGCTCAGTCTCAACTATTGCGCGTTCCATCGACGGAGTGACGGAGTCGGCGTACATGATAACCTCGCCGTTCGCATTTCGCGCCGCGCGTCCTATCGTCTGTATCAACGATGTTTCGGAGCGCAGGAAGCCCTCCTTGTCGGCATCGAGAATTATGACGAGCGAAACCTCAGGAATATCCAGACCTTCACGCAGCAGGTTTATGCCTACGAGCACATCAAACTCGCCGAGGCGCAGGTCGCGGATAATTTCCATTCGCTCTATCGTGTCAACATCGTGGTGCATATAGCGCACTTTTATGCCGAGATCTTCGAGATAATCTGTCAGATCCTCCGCCATCTTCTTTGTGAGCGTAGTCAGGAGAACGCGCTCTTTGCGCTCGACTCTTATATTTATCTCGGATATAATATCGTCTATCTGACCCTCGGTAGGTCTGACCGAAATCGAGGGATCGACAAGACCTGTTGGACGAATCAACTGTTCGGCAATCTGCGAACTTGTCTCGCGTTCGAACTCGCCGGGCGTTGCGCTGACAAATATTTTTTGACCGACTCTCTCATAGAACTCATCGAAAGTCAGCGGTCTGTTGTCATATGCGGACGGCAGGCGGAAGCCGAATTCAACAAGCGTATCTTTTCTTGAGCGGTCGCCTCCGTACATTCCGCGCACCTGCGGGAGCGTTACATGGGATTCGTCGACAAACAGCAGAAAATCTTTCGGGAAATAGTCGAGCAGCGTAAACGGCGGAGAGCCCGGTTCGCGCCCGGACATGACTCTCGAATAGTTTTCGATTCCTTTGCAGAAGCCGGTTTCGCGAAGCATTTCGATATCATATTCCGTGCGCTGCTTTATGCGCTGGGCTTCGAGCAGCTTACCCTGACTCTCAAACTGAGCGACGCGCTCGGTCATCTCATCATATATCTCTTTTATTGAGCGCTCCATCTTTTCCTGCGAAACGACATAGTGAGACGCGGGATATATTGCGACATGGGACAGAACGCCCTTGACCTCGCCTGTCAGGGCGTTTATCTCGGATATGCGATCAACCTCGTCGCCGAAAAATTCAACTCTGATTGCATTTTCACTCGACTGCGCCGGAAATATCTCAAGCACATCTCCGCGAACGCGGAACTTGTTTCTGATGAAATTTATATCATTGCGCTCATACTGTATCTCAACGAGCTTGTTTATAACTTCATCGCGGCTCTTTTCCATTCCGGGGCGGAGCGAAATGACCATGCTGCGGTAATCAATAGGGTCGCCCAAGCTGTATATGCACGACACGCTGGCAACGATTATAACATCGCGCCGTTCGGAGAGCGCAGAGGTTGCGGAATGGCGGAGCTTGTCTATCTCGTCGTTTATAGCGGAATCCTTTTCTATATAAGTGTCCGTCGACGGAATGTAAGCTTCCGGCTGATAGTAGTCGTAGTACGAAACAAAATACTCGACTGCGTTTTCAGGGAAAAACTCGCGGAACTCGGAACAGAGCTGAGCCGCGAGCGTCTTATTATGAGCGAGAATGAGCGTCGGACGATTGAGATTGGCAATGACATTCGCCATTGTAAATGTTTTGCCGGAACCGGTAACGCCGAGCAGAGTCTGCTCTGTAAATCCCCTGTTGACTCCGTCGGTCAGTTCGGCTATCGCCTGCGGCTGGTCGCCCATGGGTTTGTATTGGGAATGAAGAATAAATTTATCCATATTAATATCCTTTATATAAACAGCGGTGCAAATTTCTTGACCTGCGCCATTGAAAAGATGTCTTCGTCGGTATATATGAGGTGGTCGAGCAGATGGACGTTTACGCCCTGAAAGAAATCACCGACCGCCTTTGTGGTGTTTAAATCGTCGCGTGACGGGACGGGTATTCCGTTGACATGATTATGAATGAGTACAACCGAACGCGCCTTGTTGCGGAATGCTGTTTCAAGCACAAAACGCTTATCTATATTCGCGGCAGAAAATGTGCCGTGCGATATCTTGTTTATCGCGAGAATGTTGTCGTCAAAGTCGAGAGACAGCATATAGACCATCTCTTCCCGCGCACCGAGATATTTTGACATCAGAAGCTCTTTGACCGATTCCGGTCCGTCGTATTTTTTCAGCTTCTTGTCCGATGCGTTTTTCAGATACTTTTTCGTCAGCTGAAAAGCAAGTGTTATAAGCGTCGCAGAGGTTTCCCCTATTCCGTTTACCTGCATAAGATCGTCGGCAGAAGCTTCGAGCACACAGTTGAGAGAGCCGAAGTGTTCTATCAATTCGTGCGCCAGAGCGTTAGTGTCTTTGCGCGGTATTGAAAAGAACAGAAGCAGTTCGAGCACCTCGTGATCGGGCATATTCTCTATCCCGTCTTTCAGGAAGCGCTCCTTTACTCTTTTTCTGTGATCCTCATGCATGATTGCCGCCTCTTTTCGAGCCATGAACAAATGTTTATCTCATTAATATTAGCACATTTATAAAAGTTATTCAATTACTTTTTAAAAAACTCGGAGTTGTTATGTCGAAAAAAGATGCCCTCCCGAAGGAGAGCATCTCATTTATCAGGTTTCGATTATTTCTTTGCGAAAACGCGGTCTGCGGGGCAAACCTTGACGTTCTTGAAGACATCGTCAAATCTCTCAAGAGCACCGTCGATGATCTCGTCGGTATCTGCCATTGAAGTGTAAAGACGGCTGCCGGCAAGGGTAACGATACCGTTTGCCATGTAAGCTGCGCCCATCTCTTCCATAGCGGACTTTCTGCGGAGCATCTCGGGCTTTGTCTTGAGCATCGGAAGAGCCGACTTGAGGATGTTCATCGAGCTGAAGTCGTAGCTCATTGCACCGGTGCACTCGAGGTGGACGATGGAGCCCTGGTTGTAAACAACATAAGGAAGACCGTACTTGTTAACAAGATCTTTAAGACCTGCAGCAAGTCTGTCGCCGGCTCTGCCTGCGACTTCGCAAGCGTTGGTTCTTGCGATCTCCTGGATAGCGCAGTAGCCTGCATAGGACGAAAGCGGGTTAGCAGCGAGAGTACCGCCGACATAAGCGCGCTTCATCATGGTGCCGACACCTGCAGCCATGCCGCTGACGAACTCCTTCTTACCGCCGACACCGCCTGCTGCCGGATAACCGCCGGCAACGATCTTGCCGAATATGGTCAGATCGGGTACGACATCGAAGTAACCCTGAGCACCGCCGAGGCCGACACGGAAGCCGGTAACAACCTCATCGAAGATGAACAGGCAGCCGTACTTGTCGCAGAGCTTTCTGACTTCCTTGTTGTAGTTGAAGTCAACAGGTCTTGTGCCGCTCTCGGGGCCGACAGGCTCAACGATAACAGCAGCTGTGCCGCCGCGCATCTTATTGAGCTTGAGCATCTTCTCGAGCATATCAAGATCATTGGGTCTGACTTCATCGGTAGTGCCGTAGCAACTGTGCGGAATACCGTGAGACTCAAGGAAGAATCTGGAGCCCGGAATCTTCAGACCGTAAACCATCTGATCGGACCAGCCGTGATATGCGCCGCCGACCTTGATGATGCGCTTTGCCTTTGTGGCGCAGCGTGCAACACGGATAGCAGCCATAACGGACTCAGTGCCCGAACCGAGCATACGGAACATCTCGACGTTGGGCATATGTTTGTTGATTTCCTTAGCGAGCAGGAGCTCACCCTCGTGGAACAGACCGGTTACAGGGCCGCAGTCATTAAGAAGCTCAATGACCTTCTCTCTCACGGGAGCATAGTTGCTGCCGAGGATTGTCGGACCGCCTGCCTGCAGGAAGTCGTAGTACTTGTTGCCGTCAAGGTCATAAAGGAACGCGCCTTCAGCCTTGGTTACGCAAATCGGGAAGGGATAGTTGAAAGCGAGGTTGTGCTGAACGCCGCCGGGGATATACTGCTTTGCCTCGGTGGTGATCGCCTTCGACTTTGCGCACTTGGTCTCGAAATAATCGAGAACGTCTTTAAGTGCCTCTTCGGAAACGCAATAGATCGGCTTAGAAGTGAGCTCGTGAAGCTCATTGTAAATGGTCTTTGCGTCTTCCCATTTGCTGATTCCATATCCGTTGCTCATGATAATTCCTCCTGATTTTTCAGATATTTTATGAATTTCTGGATAGTCACGCTTGTTTCATCGGGGTTTGTGAAGCTCTCGTCGTTTATCATCTTCTGGAAGATGAGACCGAAGAAGGCTCCGAGAATGAGAGCGGAAAGCTCTTTTGACGAAAACTCCTCGAGGGTGTTCGCATAGCTCTTGTCGGTCACTATCTCCTTGCGGAGGAAACGATCGACCTGCGCGAAATTCGACTCGCCTTTTGAGAGAATGCCGCGCATGAGAACCTCTGCGGAAAGATACGGATAAGGATAAGTGTCATCGTTGAGCTGCTTTAAAAGCGCGCTGACGGTAAGCTCGCCGTCGCCCTTTCTTGCCGCTTCAAAGACATCATTTATCTCTTCGTCCGAGATTTCCTTGAGAAGATCGTCAACGGAAGCAAAGTGCGAAAAGAATGTGGAACGCGAAACATCGGCACTCTCGCTTATCTGCTCAATTGTGACATTGCCGATACCCTCTTTTTCAAAGAGTACCTTTGCCTGATGCAGAATAGCTTTGTGAGTGTTCTGCTTTTTTCTCGAACGCCTGGAGGGTTCTGCCTCCGCGGTGTTCTTCTGTTCTTTTTCTTTCTTCTCTTTCTTTTCCGACATTGGAAACTCCTAACCAAAGGCTATACGCCTTTTTCTGTATTATAGCACGAAAAAAATGTGTTGTAAATACTTTTTTGTACTTGAGTTCAAAAATAAATTATAGGACACTCAAATAGAGAAAGACAAAAATATTTATCTGTTGGAATACATTTTTTCGTAATAATTTTGGTATTCGCCGTTGATGATGTCTTCCCACCACTGCTTATTGTTCATATACCAGTCAACGGTCTTTTTTATGCCCTCGTCAAAGGTGGTCTCCGGACTCCAGCCGAGCTCGTTGTGTATCTTCGTCGGGTCAATGGCGTAGCGCAGGTCGTGACCGGCTCTGTCCTTGACATGGGTGATAAGAGTCTCGGGCTTGCCCATGATGCGCAGAATCGTTTTGACAACATCTATATTGCGCTTCTCATTGTGACCGCCGACATTGTAGACCTCGCCTACCCTGCCGTTATGAATAATGAGGTCGATGGCGCGGCAATGATCCTCAACATAGAGCCAGTCGCGGACATTGAGTCCCTCGCCGTAGACAGGCAGACTCTCGTTGTTATAGGCTCTTGATATCATCAGAGGTATAAGCTTCTCCGGGAAATGATAAGGGCCGTAGTTGTTCGAGCATCTCGAAATCGTTACGGGCAGTCCGTAGGTTCTGTAATAAGCGAGCACGAGCAGGTCTGCGGAAGCCTTTGACGCGGAATACGGGCTCGAAGTGTGTATAGGCGTCTCCTCCGTGAAGAACAGATCGGTTCTATCGAGCGGCAAATCTCCGTAAACCTCGTCGGTCGATACCTGATGATAGCGCTTTACGCCCGTTTTTCTTGCGGCATCCATAAGAGCCGCAGTGCCCATAATGTTCGTTCTGAGGAACACTTCGGGGTTCTCTATCGAGCGATCAACATGGCTCTCCGCCGCGAAGTTGACGACTATATCAAACTTCTCATCCTCGAACAGCTTGTCGACAGACTCGCGGTCTGCGATGTCGCCTTTTACGAACTTGAAATGCTCGTTTTTCATCGCCTCGTCGAGGGTCTTGAGATTGCCGGCATAGGTCAGAAGGTCGAGGCAGACGATATCATAATCCGGATGCTCGCGGAGCATATGATAGATAAAGTTGCTGCCGATAAAACCGGCGCCTCCCGTAACGAGAATCTTCATGTTTTTGTCCTCCATATCAAATGATTATCCGATTAAAACGGATATGTATTGCATAAGGCGTGCCTTTCTTCGCCTTACAAAATCCTGTTTAAAGCTTTATTTTTGCTTTCTTCCACTTGCCGCTTTGTACAAATATAAATCCTACAACTATCGACGCGACGGAAGCGAATCCCATGGCTATTCCGATGCCGTTAAAGCCGAGATCAAGCACGCGCACAAGCAGATAAGCGAGCGGGACTCTTATAACTATCGAGCTGAAAACCGCGTTGAGCAGAGCGATATTTGTATATCCCGCGCCAATCGCGAGACCGTTCATGCAGAACACGGGAGTGACTATCAAATAATCGACTGCGGCGAGTCTCAGGAATGTTATGCCCGTTTCGATAACATCCGTTTCGCTCGTAAACAGCGACAGCAGCTCGCGCGGGAATATCTCGACTATAACGAACACGAGCACCGAGATGCCCATTGCTATCGCGAGTCCGGTCGTCATTGTCTTCTTGGCGCGCTTGAATTCGCCTGCGCCGATATTCTGACCCGCCATTGATGATATGGCACTGCTCATCGCAAGTCCGGGCAGAATGGCAAACGAATTTATCTTGCCGACGATTCCCTGGCAGGCAGACGCAACAGCCGCATTCGGCAGAGAATTGACGAGCGCCGTCAGCGTCAGGAACGAAAACGAGACTATAACCTGCTGAACAGACGACGGCAGACCTATTTTTATTATGCTCAGAGCTTTCTGTCTGTCTATTCTGAAGTCTTTTATTTTATAGCCTGAAAAGAATCCGCTGCTGAAAAGATAGATGAGTGAGAGGATAACGCTTATCCCCTGCGAGCTGATGGTGGCTATCGCCGCTCCGGCGGCGCCCATTTTCAGCGGACCGACAAAAACTATATCACCGACAACATTTACCGCGGCGGCTATCGCCACGAAGTAGAGCGGGCGCTTCGAGTCGCCCATGCCGCGCAGTATCGCACTTATGGCGTTATAGAGGAACATGAACACCGTGCCGAGCATGCAGATAGTCAGATATCTGACCGCTTCTTCAAATGCGTTATCCGGCGTTTTGAGCAGGCGCAGTATCGGCTTTGTGAGCAGAACCATAACGACGGTGAGAACTGCGCTGAGAATAATATAGAGCGTGGTCATTGTGCCTATCGTGCTCTTCTGATCGTCGTATTTTTTAGCTCCGCCGTATTGAGCTATGAGCACCGTTCCGCCGATGGCGAGACCGAGAGCCGCACCGGTGACGAGAATATTTATCTGACCGCCTATTGAAACTCCGGTTATTCCCGATTTTCCGCAGAACTGACCGACGATCACCATATCGGCGACCGAATAGAGTGCCTGTAATAGGTTCGAAAGCAGGAAAGGCACGGAGAACTTGAGCAGCTGTTTTGTGACGCTCCCCTGCGTGAGATCTTTTCTGAATTTTTCCGACAAAACTTTTTTACTCCTTGGGTTTCTGAACGTTATCTTTTTTCATAGTCAGCGATATGCGGTTCTTTTTGACATCGACCGCCAACACCCACACCGTGACGATATCGCCGACTTTCAGCACCTCGGACGGGTGCTTGATATATTTGTTGGTTATCTGCGAAATGTGAACGAGTCCGTCCTGATGCACTCCGATATCGACGAACGCGCCGAAATCAATAACATTGCGAACCGTTCCCTTCAGCTCCATGCCGGGCTTGAGGTCGTTGATATCCATGACATCGGTGCGCAGAAGCGGAGGCGGAAGCTCGTCGCGCGGATCGCGTCCGGGTTTCTGGAGCTCTTTGATTATATCCTGAAGAGTGGGCAGACCTATCTCTAATTTTTCCGCAACCTTTTTCTCGCCGCCGAGCAATTCGACGGTCGCTTTGAGAGCACTTGTATTTCCATTTGCGGCATCTTTTACTGTAAGTCCGCAGAGCTCAAGCAGCGCTTTTGCGGCATCGTAGCTCTCGGGGTGAACGCCCGTGTTATCAAGGACATTCTTGCTCTCCGGGACTCTGATGAATCCGGCGCACTGCTCATAGGCTTTTGCGCCGAGCTTCGGCACTTTCTTGAGCTGAGCGCGGGAAGTGAACGCACCGTTTTCTTCTCTGTAAGCGACTATATTTTTTGCAACACCCGAGTTGATTCCGGCTATATGCGAGAGCAGCGACGGAGAAGCGGTGTTGATATCCGCGCCGACGGAGTTAACGCAGTATTCGACCGCACCGTCAAGCGTTTCGCCGAGCTCTTTTTTAGGCATATCGTGCTGATACTGACCGACACCGAGCGCTTTCGGGTCGATTTTGACAAGTTCGGCGAGCGGGTCCTGAAGTCTGCGGGCTATCGAAACCGCGCTTCTGAGCGAAACATCGAACTGCGGGAACTCTTCCGCCGCAAGCTTCGAAGCGGAATAAACCGAAGCGCCCGCTTCGCTGACCATCATATATGATACCTTGCGGTCGAGCTCTTTTATAAGATCAGCAGCAAAAATCTCCGTCTCCTTTGAAGCCGTGCCGTTGCCTATGGCTATTACTTCGACGCCGTATTTTTCTATGAGGCGTTTCACGGTCTGCTTCGCTTTGAGCTTCTGCTCTTCGGAATGGGTAACATATATAACGCCGGTATCGAGCACTTTTCCGGTTTCATCAACAACGGCGACTTTGCATCCCGTTCTGTAACCGGGGTCGAGTCCGAGGGCACGCTTTCCTTTGACCGGCGGCTGGAGCAGAAGTTCGCGCAGATTCACATAGAACACCTTGAGTGCGGATTCAACCGCGCTGTCGGTTATCATATTGCGTATTTCGCGCTCAACTGATGGGAATATAAGTCGGTCATATGCGTCGGCGGCAGCGTCACGCACAGTATCGGTGCAGGCTGAGCCGTTGTCACTCAGGACATTCGCGTTGATTATATTCAGAGCCTTTATGCGGTCAACATCTATGCCGACTTTGAGGAAACCTTCGTTCTCGCCTCTGTTGACGGCAAGCACGCGGTGGCCGGCAATTTTATTGACCGGCTCGTCATATTCATAATACATCGTATAGACGCTCTCTTTTTCGCTGTCTGCGGCGCGCGACTGGAGCACACCGGCAACGGTGAACAGCGAGCGTAGACGGCGGCGGATATCTGCGTCATCCGATATGTTTTCCGCGATAATATCCATCGCTCCGTTTATTGCGTCTTCAGCTGTTTCAACGCCTTTTTCGGCATCTATATAGTCCGCTGCAAGCTCTGTCGGCGAAGCGGAATCGGCAGCCTGAGCAAAAATCGCATCGGCGAGTGGCTCAAGCCCCTTTTCTTTGGCTATCGAGGCGCGTGTTCTGCGCTTTGGTCTGAACGGTCGGTAAATATCCTCGATTTCCGCGAGAGTCGAAGCCTTTTCGAGAGCGGCTTCGATTTCCGGAGTCATCTTCTCCTGCGCGGTTATTGATGCACTGATCTCTTCCCTGCGCTTGTCGAGGTTGCGCAGATATTCGAGTTTCTCGGAGAGCTCGCGCAGCACCTGATCGTCGAGCGTGCCGTGCGCCTCTTTTCTGTATCGGGCGATAAACGGTATCGTGTTGCCCTCGTCGATAAGTTTCACCGTGTTTTCGACCTGCCAGCGCTGGAGACCGAACATTTCTGTCAAGCTGTTTATAATGTCCATAAGGGCATATTACTCCTGTTCCATAGTTTTTATCTGTCTGATATCTTTTCCGCAGAAATAGAGCGAGATATAATTGCCTATTATTCTTGAAGTTATTCTCTGCGTATATTTCTGCTCGAGCCCGTCGGGAGTGAGATTCGTGCTGATTATGACAGGCAGGCGGCTCATGATGCGGGTATTGATTATATTATAGAGTTCCGCAACGGTGAACTGGGTTGAAAATTCCGCGCCGAGGTCGTCGATAACGAGAAGATCGCATTCGAGTATAGCCTGCTCGCTGCCTTCGTATTCGTTATCCCGTCCGCTTGAAAAATGCTCTTTTTCAAGGCGCGACATAAGATTCTGCGCCGAGCCGTATATAACTCCGTAACCCTTTCTGATAGCCTCGGATGCTATCGCGAGCGAGAGATGGGTCTTTCCGAGCCCTGTTGCGCCGTAGAGCAGAAGACTCGGCGAATCCGTTCCGAAATCGGCGGCGTAATCCTTGCAGAAATCAAGTATTTCTTTCATTCTGCTCCGCGGATTGACTCCCGTAACGGGGTCTGCGGCATCGGGATAATAATTGACATTAAAGCTCTCAAAGGTCGAGCGTGCGCTCGGCGAAAGCTCATTGAGTTCCGCAAGAGCAGTGTCGCGCAGAAGTTCTTTGTAGCAGTCGCACATCACACCGCTGACGAATCCCGTATCGCGGCATTTTTTGCAGGTATAGTCCGCGTCAAGATAATCCTCTGGATAGCCGTTTTCTTTGAGTATATCCTTGCGGCGCTGCTGAGCGGCAAGATTTTTCTTCGAGAGCTCTTCGATAAAGCGCTGAGCATTCTCGCCCATGCCGATGGCGCGGATTACTTCCGCACCCGCCGAAGATATTTCACGGTCTATTGATATAAGCTCGGGTATTTTTGCATACGCCTCTTCGCGGTGCATGCTCTGAGTGTGCTCGGCTTTGCTGCGGCGGCGTTCAAGTGCCGATGCGGCTTTCACATATACCTTGCGGCTGTAGCTCATTTGTCTTTCCCCTCTCAATCCTTGTTTTTCTTCTTATAAACTATCGGTTTCTGCATTGCGCTGCGGTTAAATTCGTTGAGGTCGTATGAAGAAGCGTGTCCCGCATTGGCTTTACTCTTGTTCTGCGGAGAATTCGGTGAAGATACAGGCTTATTCGCCTTTTCGACATCCGACGGCGTTTTTATTCCGTTCGTGTGCCATGATTCGAGCACCTTGTTCATATACGGAAAGCTCATTTTCTGGCAGTGCTCCGCCATCTGCTCATACGCCAAAAAAATCATCTCGGGAGAAAAGCCCCACTCGCGGTTCCATGTGATAATATATTTTGTCTGCGCCTGAGTCGGGCGTGAGTTTGAAAGTCCTGCCATTGCGGCAAACGATGCCCAGACGCGGTTGACTGAATTGAGCCTGCTTATCTGCTCGTCTGCTTTTTCGATAGTATCTATTTCGCGCTCGCCCCAGTCTTTTCCGATAGAGGCTATATAATGAAAACTCGATTTGCCGATTGAAACGGCATATTCAATTATCATGAGTATGACTTCGACCGGTATTCCGTATGTATCGTGCATCATCAGAAGAGTACACTGTCCGTCGTAGCCTATGGTTCTGCCGAGCTTGTTCTGCGTTTCGAGAAGCAGGAACTTTATATCCGCCGATTCCTCTGCACGCTGAGCTATCTCGGCGGCGGTCGGTCTTGACGGGACAATATCTGGCAGCTCTTTTTTTGGCGCCGCAGGCTCCTCTTTTTTTTTCGTTTTAGCGGGCGCAAAAGCAGATACCGTTGGGGTGATTCCGTCCGTCACAAGTATCCCTGTCTCGACCCAATATTGAAGATAATCCTGCGCATCGGGGGCTGAAAAATTCAAGTCCCTGCACATTTTTTCCATATCAAAGCCCTCGCCCGCATGGCGGAGAGTCCAGAGCAGGACTTTCAGCTGCTGACCGCCGGCAAGCTTGATATGCTGATCGACTATCTGCGACGGCACCATAAACACCGCCGAAAGAGAGTCCGGGTTGACCTTATAATTCATCAATATATCTCCGTTCCATCGAGAGCTTCACTCTTCACATAATAAATCAGCTTATATTATACACACTTCCGGAGTAAAATGAAATATGTTATTTCAAAATAAGTCATTTTTTTGCGCAATGCGTACTTTATGTCTCATTTATTTGATCGACACATATAATTTTTGGCTGAAAAATATTGCTTTTCACTTATAAAAAGTTTATAATATATAAGATAATTTTGTACATATTGTGCAAAGTAAAACTTTTAGCTTTCTGAGAGGAGATAAAGCATGAGTGCTTTAGGAACAGTCGGCAAAATGCTGCAGAATTCGCTGTCACGCGGCGGCGCAAAGAGGACAAAGAAGAATCCCGCACCCGAGCTTGAAAAAGGCATGTTTGATTATATCAGCGAGCCCAAGAGCGATTATTTCAGCGTAGGTTTTGCCAAGACGGATGTTATGCCCGACGATATGGACAAGACAACATATTATGTCGCAGGCTATAAGATCAACAACCCTGCAAAGGGCGCGCTCGATCCGATGACCGCGAGCGCTATATGGATAGACGACCAGTCCGGCAGAGGCGGCGTCGTTTTCGTGTCTATCGACGATATCGGACTGACTAACTACGATGTCGGCATAATCAGAGATCTGCTTGCCGATTTCAAAAAGGAGACCGGATGCCGCTCGATTAATATCATGAGCATACATAACCACGCGAGCATCGACACTGTCGGCTTCTGGGGTCCACTTCCGAGAAGCGGACGCAACAAGAAATATATGGAGATGCTCCGACAGAAGGTCAAGCAGGTCGTTATCGACGCTTACAATGACCGCAGAGAGGGCGACCTTTATTACGGCAAGAAGGAAGCCGAAGAGATTCAGCGCGACTCCCGTCTGCCCGAAGTCTATTCAAAGGATGTAACGAGATTCCGCTTCGTTCCCAAGGACGGAAGCCGTGAGGTCTGGATGATAAACTTTGCTTCTCATACCGAGTCGCTTCTCGGCAAGAACTCCTATGTCAGCGCAGACTTTGCGGGATATCTCAGAAACGAGATACTCGAAAAGACCGGCGCGGAGACTATATATTTCGTCGGCGCTATCGGCGGACTCATCAGACTCAAGGAGCTTGACGAGGACAATATCAAATCGACCATGATGGGCGGTCAGTCGATAGCACGCACGGCAATGGCTATCGAGGACGAGAGAAAGCTCCGTCCCATACTCAACTACATGCGCCAGGAATACTATGCGCAGTGCGACAACTATGTTCTTGCTCTCGTTCAGAGAGTCGGCATTCTCAAGTCCCACGCTGCATACACCGGTAAGGGTTCGCTCAATATGTCAATACACACCGAGATGAACTATTTCGAGCTTGACGGTCTCAAGCTTCTGTTCCTCCCCTGCGAGCTGTTCCCGGAGCTTGCTTACGGCGGATATCTTGACGCCGAGGGTTCAGCCGAGGGCAAGTCGCCCGACATCAACCCGACTCCCCTGCTGCAGATTGCAAACGATGACAATATGCTCATCTTCTGCCTCTCCAACGACTTCACGGGCTATGTCGTCCCGCCGAACGATTTCTATCTCAACCCCAACGAGCCCTATATCAACGGCGCGCGCGACAGACTCGACAGAAGACATTATGAAGAGACC
Source organism: Oscillospiraceae bacterium (assembly GCA_050873305.1). Classification (GTDB taxonomy): domain Bacteria; phylum Bacillota; class Clostridia; order Oscillospirales; family Acutalibacteraceae; genus CAG-177. The sequence continues at coordinate 12,947 of JBNMIN010000021.1, read as the reverse complement.
AACTCCCTCGGCCCCGAAACTGCACCTATAGTTGCAAGCGTATTCACCGGCATAATGGACACTGTCAACAAAACGAAAGCAGAAGCCGAAAAAGCTGTAAAATAAACTAAGGAGTGTCAAACGATGAAATGTAAAAAGCTGATAAGCGGTATCGTGGCAATTATGCTCGTTGCCGTACTCGCTTTCGGTTCCACCGCTGCCGCAGTCGGCGCACAGGCTGACAACAGCGCAGACCTCGCGCTGGCTTCGCAGAATGTTTCCGAGCTGACGGCAACGACAGACAGCTCCGCATCGTCCCGCGCAGACTCGCTTGATGACATCAACGAAGCTATCAGTGTTATCAAAGTTATCCTCGGCGCGTTCTCATCTTCGGATAAGCTCACCTGGGACAGCTTCAAGACAGGCGTCAGCAGACTTTTCTATATGTCCGTTGACAAACTTATCGACAGTCTCGTGGTCGGTTTGAGCAAAGTTTTTCCGCTGATGAGCAGACCCGACGAAGCGGACTATAAGTTCACAAATTCGAATGTCGGCAGCAAGTCTTTCAACGACAAAGCGGCTGACGGTGCCCGCTGGAATGTCGGTTATTCGAGCGCAACGCTTCTCACCGGCAATGAGCTTGACGGCAGCCACTATGTCGGCGGAAGCCTCTCTTATCCCAACCCCAAGCACCCCACCGAGATACTTGACGACCTCAGAGTCAGAGTATTCGCAATGAGCGACGGCACGGATAACGGAATCGTTGTTTATGCGGTTCTCGACGCATACGGACTTGCGGCAAAAGATGTTCGCGAGATCAGAAGCAGAATCGCAGGATTCATAAAGAACAAGAATATCGTCAGCGTAAACATCTCCACTCTTCATCAGCACAGCGCTATCGATACTCTCGGTCTCAACGGCGACCTCAACAAGGTTCTCTTCGGAAACACCTTCAAGAACGCCATCGGCATGGACGCAAGTACCCTGCACAACGGTCAGAACAAGGAATATATGGAGCACCTCTATAAGACCACCGCAGACACCATTGTTGCGGCAGTCAACAACATGGAGCCCGGCGAAATGTATTTCTCCCAGACCGATGTTCATGAGTATATCCGCGACAAGCGCGATCCTCAGGTCATTGACCCCAACCTCAACAGACTTTGCTTCGTCCCCGATAACAAGGATTCAAAGCCCACTTGGATAGTCAACGCAGCCATCCACTGCGTCGGTCTCGGCGCGGGCACAACGAGCGTCTCCGGCGATTATCCTTACTTCATCGAGAAGCAGGTCAACGCGGCAGGTGCTAACTATGTTCAGATACAGGGCGCAGAGCTTGCGATAACCTCTCAGGGCGATTCAGTGTCTGTCGAGGGCAACACAAGATATCAGAATGTTGAAGCATACGGCAACAAGCTCGGCGAGATTCTTGTCGCTGCCGATAAGGGTTCGAAAGTTGAACCTATCCTTAACATTGCTCACAGAGATGTCTTCGTGACCGTTGACAACCACGCGCTCGAGTTCATCGCATCCACCGGACTTCTCGCTAACGAAGCGGTCAAGGCTAAGGACGGCTCAATGAGAATCCCGACCGAAATCGGCTATATGGAAATCGGAACGAACCTTGCGTTCGCACTCATCCCCGGCGAGCTTGCTCCAGAAATCGCATTCGGCGGCGGCACCGAGGCTAAGGACTCCTGGATCGGTGAAGATTGGGAGTATCCCTCGATGCAGGATATCGTAGGCAGCAGAAAGCTTATGGTGCTCGGTCTTACGAACGATCAGATCGGCTATATCATAGCTGACAACAACTATCACTCGATACTCACCGAGAATGAAGAGCTCCTCACAGTGTCGAAGCACGAGGGTTCGAGAATCCTTCTCGAGTTCAAGAGCCTCTATGAGAGCGTCAGATAAATAAAAAGCAGCAGAGCAGGTCTTGATGATCTGCTCTGTTTTTCTGCGAAGAAACGGGCGTCATGCTTAAATTGCATAACGCCCGTTTTGCTTGTATTTGTAGTTTTACAGGTCGAGCTTCATGTAGACGAGCTCCTGATATCCGCTTATACGCGAATTGAAGCCCTTCGGGTTTCTCCCGTATTCAACGAAGCCCACTTTTTTGTAAAGTGAAATCGCGCCTGCGTTATCAGAGACAACGTCGAGCTCCAGCTGAGTATATCCGGCTTCTTTGGCGCATTCTATGCACGCCTCGGTCAGCGCACGCCCTATGCCGAGCCCCCAAAATTCCTTGGCAATACTTATTCCAAACTCCGCTCTGTGTTTTGTTTTGTATTTGTTCCCGACAGCGTCGATTCCGGCGGTTCCGGCAATTTTACCGTCAACGACCGCAATGATTTCTATCTCGTTGCTGCTCTCGGTTTTTGCCTTAAGGAACGCGCCCTCCTGTTCAACGGTAAAACTATTTTCATCGGGATAAGAGAGCAGATAATCCGTCTCGGCATGTGTCAGATTAAAGACATCATGCACTTCCTGTGCGTCGTTTTCCGTTCCGTTTCTCAGGCAGCATCCCCTGCCGTCTTTGAGCAATATTATTTTATTATATTTCAAACTATCCCCTCCATTTTCAGGTAGTTTCCTTATCCTCAACCGGATCTACCGAATAAAGATACGACTTGAGGAACTGTATATTCGCATCAAAATCGGTAACTATAACCGACTGCCCTCTCTTTGTCTGCGATTTCCATGTGTTTTCGTGCGGCACGCGCTCGGATTTTACATCATAGCCGATATACTTGGGCGCGCCAAAGACAAGCTTTGTAAGCTCCATGGGCGACATATCGGTCTGAACCATCGGCAGCACTGTATCCGCAAGCTTCTTGAGTGTCAGCGGATTTGAAGTTTTTGCCTTCTTGATAAGAGCCGTTATAACTTTTCTCTGGCGATAAGTGCGCATGAAGTCGGAATCGAGCTTTCTTATACGGCAATAGACAAGCGCCTGCGCGCCGTTCATATGGACGCTCTCACCGGACTGTATCTCTCTCGTCGCTCTCGCTGTGGCGCGCATGAACTGCGCCTCTTTTTCGGTCACTTCAACATCGATGCCGCCGACCGAGTCTATTATCGTCTCGAACATATCGAATCCGACGAGCATATAGTGGTCTATCTTGACATTGTAGTTATATTCTATAGTGTCCATGACAAGCTGCGCTCCGCCGTATGAGCAGGCGGCGTTGAGCTTGTTATAAGACTTTGTCGACGGAATAACAGCCCATGTGTCGCGCAGGAAAGAGGTCAGCTTTATCTTCTTGTTGTTGCGGTCTATCGACACCATGAGCATGGTATCTGAACGCAGAGAAGTATCGGAGCTTGAACCGTCGACACCGATGAGCAGAATATTTGTCACCTTGCTGTCGTGCATCAGAGTTGACGAATCAACATAGACATTGTCCTGATGTGTCTCGGGCTTGTAGTCAATCTTGCTCGCTGTTGAATATACAACGCCAAACACGCACGAGCCGATAAGCACAAGTACGAGAAGAACGATAAATATATTTCTCGCGGCGCGGCTTTTCTTCTTCGGCTTTTTGGGCGAAGGAGCGCTATTTTGCTGCCCGCCGTTAGGATTCTGCCGGGGCTGATTATTGGGATTCGGTCTGCGCTGTTCGCGGCGCGGATCATATTGCTGCCCCTGCTGAGGCTGGCGTCTTTGCCCCTGTGGCGGCACCTGCTGAGCGTTTCTGTTCTGTGCGCCGAGGTCATTTACATTGACTCTGCGCGGCGTTATCGGGATATCCTGAGTATCCTGATTTCTTCTTCCGTTTCCGGATATGTAAATATCTCCCATTTTCCTTTACCTTCCTGTCAAAGCGTGCTCAAATCATAAGGTGTACGCTGATACACAAAATAATTGAGCCAGTTTGAAAAAATTATATTGGCGGCACTGCGCCATTTGACTTCCGGAGTCTTCGAGGGGTCGTTGTCCGGAAAATAGTTTTCCGGAAGATCAATATCCAAGCCCTTTTCAACATCGCGGAAATACTCTTTTGCAAGCGTATCGCGGTCATATTCGGAGTGACCTGTCGAGAAGAAATTGCGGCACTCCATATCGGATATCAGATGCACACCCGATTTCTCGGAATAAGAGAGTATCTGAAGATCCTTTATCAGCGCAATATCGCCGCGCCTGACCTCCGTATGCCTTGAATGAGGCACCCAGAATTTGTCGTCGAGTCCGCGCATAAGCGGATGAAAAGTATCGAGCGAAACATGCTCAAAAACGCCGAACATCTTTTTATCGAGTTGATACTTTTTCAAACCGTATTTATAATAGAGCGCCGCCTGAGCGCCCCAGCATATGAAGAACGAGGAATAGACGTTGGTCTTGCTCCACTCAAATATTTGACAGAGCTCGTCCCAATAGTCGACCTGCTCAAACTCCATGTTTTCAACGGGAGCGCCGGTGACTACCATACCGTCAAAGCGCTCGTTCTTGATATCGTCAAAAGTTTTGTAGAACTTGAGCATATGCTCTTTTGAAGCATTCTTTACTTCATGCGTGGCGGTCTGAAGCAGTTCCGCCTCGACTTGAATCGGCGAGTTGCTCAGCAGGCGCAATATTTGCGTCTCCGTCTCGATCTTTGTCGGCATAAGATTGAGAATAAGTATTTTCAGCGGGCGTATATCCTGCGATACAGCCCGTTCTTCGGTCATAACGAAAATATTTTCATTCTCCAGCAGTTTATGTGCCGGCAAATTGCTGTCTATTTTTATAGGCATGATTTTCTTCCCTTTACCTTACATATGTGTAATAAAACACTTGTCTTATATAATACCCCATTTGAAAAAGAAAATCAATCTAAAGGGCGTAAAAAGCGGATATGCGACACGGGTTTATTTTGTCTTGCAATACATCCGGTTTTAATATATAATACTTTATGGTTTTTAAATAAAAATTTCAGATTGTGAAATATAGATTTTAAAGGATGTTTAGATGGACTTTATAATAATGGATCTCGAATGGAACAATACATATGCCCGCAAAACAAAAGGTTTCATAAATGAGATAATAGAGATAGGCGCTGTAAAGCTCGACGAAAATCTCAATTTCAAAGACAAATTCTCCTGTCTCGTCAGACCGCAGATAGGCAAAAAGCTGCGCGGCAGCGTCAAAGAGTTGACAAACATAACAAACGAAGAAGTCAGAAGCGGCGAGCCGTTCACCAAAGTTTTTTCAAGCTTTCGCCGTTGGATAGGCTCGGAGTGCGTGCTGCTCACATGGGGCGACGGAGATATCCGCGTGCTCATCGACAATTACAAATATCTGAACGGAATTGATACAATTCCGTTTCTGAGCTATTATGCCGATATGCAGGCGTATATTCAGTCTGTACTCGGAACGCCAAAATCGCGTCAAATAGGTCTCTCGACTGCGGCGCAGGAGCTCGGAATCGACGAGAGCTGCTTCTCGCATCACAGAGCCTACGACGACAGCCTTCTCAGCGCGGAATGCCTGAAAAAAGTCTATTCAAAAGACGCATTCAAGCCGTATATCAGAGAGTGCAACGACGAGTTCTACGCGCGGCTCACATTCAAGGCGCACCCGATAAGCAATATCCACAGCCCGCTTATCGACAAAAGCGTTCTCGATTATAAATGCGAGATATGCTCCGGCAAATGCGAGCAGACAAAGCAGTGGTCATATTCAAACCAGTATTTCCGCAGCAAATATTACTGCCCGCACTGCGACAGAACAGTCAGAGTGGCGGTAAGATTCAAGCAGTACTATGATCGAATCGACATCAGAAAAACGGTTTCGCTTGTCGTGCCCGAGCCGATTGACGCAGATGAAGCGGCTCAGGATAGCGAAAAATAAACCGCCGCGGCAATAATCAGAATATGCAGAATAACTTCCGCCGGAAGTCCGAGCATGAATTTTTTATGCTTGGTCTTATGGCGGATTTTTTTCATTGTCAGATACATCGGTCCGGCCGCGCCGAGCAGACCGACGGTCATGAGTGTCGCTTCAGGAATACGGCGCTTTCCGCTTCCGGCAATACGCTTGTCATAGACGGTCAGAATTATACCGACCAAAGATATGACTGCGAACCAGCACACAGCCGCCAGAATAACATATTTTTTCATTATACCTTTCTCCTCACCGTGACATGCGTTACACCCTTCGGAATAATAACAGTTCCGCGTTCGCTGTCATATTCGCAGCTTGCCGATTCTATATTCCCGCGAAGCCCGATAAGATCGAGTATTATTTCGCAAGTGCCTGCGCCGTCCCCGGTCAGAGTGAGAGTAACCGTATCATCTGATGAAACGAGCGAGAAGCCGATTTTTCTTCCGCCGTTGAGAGGATAATCACAAATAACGGTTTTTTTGCCGTTTTCTATCCATTTTGCCGGCATTCCCCTGCCGATAAGCAGGGTTGAATCGGCTTTCTGAACAATAAGAGAATCCCAGAGGACTTTTGTCGCGGTGCTCTGTCCCCACATATGCGGGCACGAACCGCCGCCCGAACCGCTTCCGCCGCTCGCCCATATGCCGCCGTCCGCTTCGGGATAGCCTACACCCTCCCACCAGCTGAACGGGCCGCTTTGGGCGTGGTCTATCATAAATTGATACGCTTTTATGCCGCTGTCGCGGTATTTTTCGCCCCTGAGCGCGGTGCTACCGTATCCGGCGTTATATGAACTGCAGAAGAAGCCGTGCGGGTATCCGCCGAAGTTGTACGGATTATCTGTTATATCCTTGCGGCACTCAAAAATATGCGCATATGTGCCGTCGATTTTTTCTATCATACCGTTCCCTTGTTCCGCGCCGAAAAGATAGCCGTCCCAGCCCCAGCGACCGAACAGGAGCATCGAGCCCCAGTTTGCATCGTGAGGATCGCTGCGCTGACCGTATTCGTTCGGCTCATCCATCGATATCGGGATATAATCAAGATTATATTTACTCGAAGTTTCGGCGAGCTTCTTTTCAACGCACGAGAGGAGATCTGTATATTCTTTCTGCGCCCACTCGCTCTCGTGCTTATTTCCGATTTTGTCGCAGATATATTTATAAGCGCAGAGCCCAAACAGAGCTGACCAGTTGTCGATAGTCCAGTGTCCGTTGCTGTCGATAGCGTTTGTGCGTTTCATTATTCCGTCGGAGTCTCTGTCGGATGATATTTTGTGAGTGTTTGTCTTTATCTGCTCGAAGCGTTCTTCAACGAGCTTCCTGTCGCCTGTTTTCTGAAGATAGAGCGCATACGGCCAGCTGAATTTCCATCCTGCGTCGGGATACTGGACAAACTTGAGAATCGTCTTTGAATATTCGTCAAAATATTTGAAGTCGCCTATTGTCAGCAGCGATGCCATTATACCGAGGACATCATGGTCGAACACTCTGTCATAGCCGTTCTCGCCGACATGGAGCCCGTAGCCGTCCTTGACTATCATCGTATACACATATCCCGCCTTGTAGGCGTCTATAAGCTTGTCGTCGGGCAGCTCGTCTATCTTTGCAAGCGGCTCCATGCGCTCCGTCCAGTAAGCCTTCATATGCTCATAGTGCTCATCGAAGCCGCCCGCAGAAACTATTTCACTGTTTGCGGGATATGCATATTTTTCGCCGAAACGGTCTGCGCCGACGGCATAATCAAGCAGAACTGTTTCGCCGGGCTTTATGGAATGCGGCTGTTTGTTGATCGGGATGAGCAGTTTTGACACACGCGGTGTGTTCAATGTTTTGCCGCTGATATTTTTGAGCGTCATTCTCGAATAAGCAATTTCAAACTTGTCGTCGCCCCTTTCGAGGGTATCCGCAAAGTTTTCTACAGTGCATTCAAAGCCGCCTGCGCGATATTTGCTGACAAGGCACGGCAGCCAACCTTCTTTATTGAACCACTCGATTTTCCCGTCTATATCGGCGAGTCCGAAAGTTATAAGTGTATTCTTTCTGTCGCGCAGAAGATAAGAGCCGTCAATAAATGCAATCGGAGCATCCTTATCTCCCTCCCAACCGAACACAGAGACATAGCCCGGGTATTTGCGGCAGGCATAGCCGCTCTTGCCCATAGCACCCTTTCTGAAAGTCAGAAAATTCTTTGTATATATTTTAAAATATGCTGACGACACCATCGCCATAAGCGGCTTTTTCTTTTTCTTGCTCATCATAACGCCTCCGTATTTTCTTCATATGTATATATTAATTTTAAAGCCGGCAAAAGTCAATCGTGTATAGTCAATATAAACAAATAATTGATATTTCTGCTCGGTGATGCTATAATCAATATATAAAAGATGTCTTATTACCCGGAGCTGAAAAGATGAAAACGCTTATCGAACTTTTTGACGAATCACCGATACTCAATGTGCTCGCCTCCGTTGCGTTCAAGCCCGAGAAGCTTATATTTTTCGGTGCAGATCCGCTGCAGGTCGAAGAGAGCCGCGGCGACTACACGCGCTTTTTCAAAAGCCGCGGCGAAAACCCGGAGATTGAATATATAAGCGCGGATATGGAAAATATCGACGAGGTCAATGACACGCTTGCAAAAATAATATCAGAGAATCCCGACTGCGTTGTCGATGTTACCGGCGGCAAGGATATTGCTCTGCTCGCGGCGGGAATGGCGGCTGTGAAACTCGGTGTGCCGCTTATCGCATACAACAGAAGAACAAAAAAATACGCAAATATAAGCAAATATGAGCACGCTATGAGAGCCAATATTTTCGGTCTGCTTGACTGCGAAGACTTTTTCAATGTCAGCGGCGGCAAGGTTATCGAAAGCGAAGATTTCAGCGAACACAGGGACGACTTCGGCGCTTTCTGGTCAAAGGTGCTTGATATCTGGAACATCTATCTTGAAAACATCGGCTCATGGGTGCCGCATGTTCAATTTTTACAGAGAGTGAGTCCCGCCTGCGAACCGAACGGAAATATGCCGCTGAAAGTTCGTGCGCCCGAGCACATCAGCGTCAACGGCAAGCAGATTTTCAGAAATGACGATATACTCCGTGCGCTCGACCGCTGCGGCGGCATAACGGAATTAAAGTATCACGAAAACGGCGAATGCACATTCTGCTACTGTGACAAAAATTTTCGCCACTATCTGACTGACGTCGGCGCGTTTCTTGAGCTGTTTATTCACCTCTGCGCCGTCACCACAGGTAAATTCAGCAGCGTACGCTCGCGCGTCAAATATAACTGGGAATACAGCCGGATAAGGCACGACAGATCAACGATATACAGACCGGCAAGCAACGAGATAGACGTTATCGCCATAAACGGTATCGAGCCGCTGTTTATATCCTGCAAGACCTGCGCGCCGGATATGAAGCACATAGATGAGATATACCCGCAGGCTATGCGAATGAGCGGCGGAGAGGGTCATGCGGTTTTTGCCTGCACTCATGCGATAGATAAAGACATGCCGATATATAACAAGGCAAAAGCTCTCGGGGTATATATTATCGACGGTGACGACATAAAGAACAGACTCGTCACAGAGCGCCTTATCGAAATTGCGGAGGATAGATATATCTGGAAAGATGAGCCGGAGTATAACCAACTTATAAAATAAAAAAAGAGCCATCCAAAGACAGCTCTTTCTATCAAATTATTCTGCGAGAAGCTTTTCTGCCGCCGCAAGCTGAACGCTTGTGCAGAGCAGATCAACGGCGAGTTCAAGCTCTTCAACCGGCGGGAAAGTCGGCGCAATACGGATGTTTGAATCATCGGGATCTTTACCGTAAGGATAGGTAGCGCCCGCAGGAGTGAGCACCACGCCCGCCTCTTTGCAGAGCTCGACTGTGCGCTTCGCGCATCCGCTCAGAACGTTCAGGCTGATGAAATATCCGCCGTTCGGGTTGGTCCATTCAGCTATACCCTTTCCGCCGAGCTCATCGTTGAACGCTTTGAGAACAGCATCAAACTTGGGCGCAATTATGGCGGCGTGCTTTTTCATATGCGCTCTGACGCCGTCCATATTTTTAAGGAACTTCGCATGGCGCAGCTGGTTTATCTTATCATAGCCTATGGTCTGCGTCTTCATGCGGTTCTTTATCATTGCAACATTCTTGTCGGAGGCGGCAAGCGCGGCAATGCCCGCGCCGCTGAATGTGACTTTCGAGGTTGAAACGACCTCTATAACCATATCTTCAGTCGAGTTCTTCTCGCACTCGGTGAAAATATTGAGAAGCTTGTCGGGAGTCTCTCTGAGGTCATGAACGATATAAGCGTTATCCCAGATTATTCTGAAATCGTTCGCGGCGGGCTTGAGAGCCGCTATACGGCGGACGGTCTCGTCGGAATATGTTGACCCATCGGGGTTAGCGTATTTCGGCACGCAGAACATACCCTTTACGCTGCTGTCTTTTATAAGCTCTTCGACAAGATCCATATCGGGGCCGCCCTTGACAAGCGGAACATTTATCATCTCGATACCGAAATATTCGCAGATGCCGAAGTGTCTGTCATATCCGGGAACGGGACATAAAAACTTTATCTTCCCCTGCTGCATCCAGGGCTTGTCGCCTGCGCCGTGGGTCATGCACTGTGCGATAAAATCAAACATGACATTGAGGCTCGAGTTGCCCATGACTATGACATTTTTATCCGCAACTTCGAGCATCTCGGAGAAAATCGCCTTGCACTCGGGGATACCGTCGAGGATTCCGTAGTTTCTGCACTCAAGTCCGGTTGATGATTTGACATCGTTTATCTTGAGCATATCCATAGAAAGGTCGAGCTGCTGGGTGCAGGGCTTGCCTCTGGACATATCAAGCTTGAGATTCTTCGCCTTGAAGCTGTTGTATTTTTCAAGGAGCTGAGAGTGGAGTTCTTCGAGCTCCTTTTTGGACATTGATTCAAAAGTCATGTTGATTCCTCCGTAAACAAAGATCTTGTATATTCTATTATATTCCACTCGAATTTGCAAGTCAAAAAGCTATATCCTGCAAAAAATCTTTATTTTGCCCATATATGCGCCGATTTTCTGGGCGAAATTTGAGCATAACTTTTATAAGAAAGGTGATTATATGAAACAAATGTCAACGCGTGTACTCTCCGTTCTGCTGGCGATACTCCTTTTCTGCTCTGTTCTTCTCCCCTGCTCGTTCGCGGCAACGGCGGAAGAGTGGGACGAAAACTGGGACAGGCTCAAAAATGACGCTTCGGCAGTTTCCATGTCTCCCGGAAGCGACCCGTCGAGCATGAATTTCACATGGCTCTCGCCGACCAAGGACTGCGTAGTAATGTTCGAAATTGCAACGGACAGTTCGATGAAAAACGGGAAGTTTCTGAAAGTCGAGCGCACGCACACCGTCCTCTACGGATGGAAGAACGACGTGACCGCCGAAAATCTTAAGAGTAACACCACATATTATTACAGAGTTGCCGAAAACGGCAAATGGTCGAAAATATACTCATTCAACACAGGCAGCGAGAAAGAATATAATATTCTCTTTGTCTCCGACACGCAAATCGGCCGTTCGGGCGACAGAAAGCTTGACGAAGTTCTCAAGCACGATTCGCTCGGCTGGAACAATACACTCGAAGCGGCGGTAAAATATGAGCCGAATATCTCGCTCATAATCTCCGCAGGAGATCAGGTCGAAACAGGCATAACCCAAGCGCAATACAACCTTTTCTATAATCCCGAGCTGATACGCTCCATCCCGGTGGCCACAGCCATAGGCAACCACGATTTCTACTATCCGCTCTATTCGATAAGAAGCAACAATCCGAACAGATTCGACCGCGAGCTTCTTCAGTGCCCGGCAGGCAAAGGCTATTATTTCAAGCGCGGCGAAGCGCTGTTCATCGTGCTCAACTCAAACAATGTGCTGACCTATGACCACGAAGAGCTGATAAAAGAAGCCATGGAGTTCTATCCCGATGCCCTGTGGCGCGTAGTTGTTATGCACTACAGCATCTACAGCCGCAAGGAAGAGGATAATTTCTACCGTCCGCTGTTTTCAAAGATGTTTGACAAATATGACATTGATCTCGTATTGAGCGGGCACGACCATATATACACCCGTTCCGCACTCATGCGCGGCAACGAAAAAGTAAAAAGCGGCGGAACGCTCTATCTTGAAGCAAACACCGCCTCCGGCTGCAACTATGACGGTCAGCCCGATAAAACTCCGTGGTACGCAGAAAAATGCATTCAGCTTCGCACGCCGACATATGTTCTGCTGAACTTCTCCGAGGGCAAGATTTCGATAAAAGCTCTGCGGAGCGACACGAACGAAATATTCGACTCCTATGAGCTGACAAAATCTGCGCCGTTAAAAACAGAATACAAAGACAGCCTGCTTCAGAAAATATATCTTTTCTTTGCGAATAAAATTTTTGAACTTCGCGATATCATCTTCTAAAAATAGTCAAATCACCCCTCGGCATTAACGCTGAGGGGTGATTTTTCATATAATATAGCGCTTCTTCTCGGAGCAAATATACCCGCAGGAGGAAACAAAATGTTTAACAAAGCTTCCGACACGCTGTCGGATTATTACTATTTTCAGGCAGATATAAAGGGAAACAGCAGCGTTCCGGATATGTCCGGCACGGCGAGATTTTATCCTTGGCTCGACGGAACAATGGTCGAAATAGAACTCACAGGTATGCCGACAAGAAACGAGCCGTTCGCAGTTCATATTCACGAGGGCGCAGTGTGCGAACCCGAGGCATTTACAAGCGCCGGAATGCATTTGAAAAGCACGGATGTCGAGTTTGAAGTATCGCCCGAGCGGCACGAGACAAATATAAAAAGCACGCAGAATCATCCCGGACACATGGGCGACCTGCCAAGTATTTTCTCGAACAACGGCTACGCATATATGGCGACTTACACCGACCGCTTTATCCCCCGACAAGTAGAAGGGAGAACCGTGATAGTTCACAGTTCCCCCGACAATTTCACTCCAACCGATACATTCGGCAGCCGCATCGCCTGCGGAGTTATACGCCGAATGGAAATCAGCAAATCACTTTAATTTTCTCAGATCGTTCGC
>JBNMIN010000020.1:0-28089 GCA_050873305.1 Oscillospiraceae bacterium | reverse complement strand
TACTGCAACCATTCATTTACTTATTCGGCGCAGGACGGACTCTATCTCAACGACATCAACGGCGCGCCGATGACCGACGCGGACGGCAAGCAGATGGCTGTTAAGAACGTCATCATTCTCTACTGCCCGGTCTCGCTCATGGGCGACTCCTCCGGATGTGTCGACATGGATCTGACGGGCGGCAGCGGCGTTTATCTCTCGAACGGCGCATATGAAAACATAACCTGGAAAAAAGGCGGCCCGGACGATATGCTCACCCTCTATTCGTCCGACGGCACCGAGCTCAAGCTTAACCCCGGTCAGAGCTACATCGGTCTTGTCCCCACCGACAAGCAGGCGAGCACAGTCATAGCATAAAATCAAATATAAACTCAAACGCCGTCGGCACAGCATAAAAGCTTACCGGCGGCGTTTTATTTGCGCTTGAAATAATAAGACGTAATACAGCACTGTGCAGCGCATGGTTTACACTCACACAAGATAGTGCTTTTTCGTGTCGTGATAGAGTTGGGTTATATCCTGGAGCACCTCGGTATGGGCGAAGCTCTTGTGATAGACTATATTCGTCTCGCGCGCCATGCTGAGGTTTTCTATCGGAACTATCGTCAGCTTCTTTTTGCGGACTTCTCTGAGGCACACGCTCTTTGCAAGTATAGACACGCCGAAGTCTTTTTGCACAAGGTCTTTTATCGTCGTGACGTTATCGACTTCGAGGATAACATTGAAGTCGTCTATCGACTCGTTGTGGCTCTCGAGCGTCGCTTCAAACAGCATTCGCGTTGCCGAGGTCGGCAGACGCAGAATGAGCCTCTCGCGGCGCAGCTCGTTCAGAGTTATCATCGAGTGCTTTGCGAGCGGATTGTTGTTCGACATGATGCACACGAGATAGTCCGTATCTATCATGACGGAATTGAGCGACGGATTCGACACTTTTCCGTCCGTTATTGCGAGATCGATCTCAAAATTGTCGAGCATATCATAAAGATTTTTTATAGTATCTGTAAAAACAGTAATGCTTACATTTGGATATTCGTTGCCGTAGCGGGCGAGAACCTCGGTTGCAAATGTGCTTTCGGAAGTATGAGTCAGACCTATGCGCAGCTTCTTTATGTTGCGTTTGGAGTCCGCTATCTCCATGTGCATCTTCTGATCCATCGAAGTCAGAATACGCGCGTAGCGAACCGCGATCTCCCCTTCCTGCGTCAATGTAAGCTCGCCTTTCTTGCGATTGAACAGCTTCGCGCCGAGGGATTGTTCGAGCTGGCTTATCTGATGGCTGACCGCAGGCTGGGTCAGAGAGAGAGCTTCCGCCGCCCTTGTGAAGTTTTTCTGCTCCGCAACTGCTATCAAAGTTTCGGTTTTATTGTCTAACATATCCTCACCATAAAAAAAGTTTTTGAAAATCAAAATTAAAATAATTTGATTTTATTACAGGTTGAGTATATCATATTATGTAGTAAATCACAAGAGATATTAAAAAAACAAATTTGCAAAAATTATCGGTCGCCGGACGGAAAAGCTCTCCCGGCGGTTGCTTTTTTTACTCTCTGAAAGGAAACGAGGAATAAGGGAAATTGATTAACTCACTCTACAAGACCTTCAACATCACCTCCCCCGTCGCGGGAATCATAATTTCGGTGGCTCTGATGCTGATAACGGGCTTTGCGATGACGCGCATCACAAAGCGGCTCCGGCTGCCGAACGTCACGGCATACATACTCTCCGGCGTTTTGCTCGGACCTTATGCATTGAATCTCGTGCCGCAGAATATCGTTGAGGGCATGGACTTTTTGAACGATATCGCCCTCGCGTTCATCGCGTTCAGCACCGGCGAGTTCTTCCGCTTTTCGACTCTTAAAAAGAACGGCGGAAAGGTCGTTGTGATAACTGTACTCGAAGCGTGCCTCGCGTCGGTGATCGTTTTCATCGTGTCGTTCTTCATTCTCGGGCTGGATATCAACTTCTCGCTCGTGCTCGGCGCGCTCGCCTCGGCAACTGCGCCCGCGTCAACGGTCATGACGATACGCCAGACCCACGCAAAGGGCGACTTTGTTGACACCCTGCTCCAGGTCGTTGCGCTCGACGATGTTGTCGGACTCGTCGCATACAGCGCCGCGATATCCGTAGCGCTCGCGAACGCATCGGGTCATTTCAGCGCGGGCAGCGTGTTGAAGCCCATCGGGCTCAACCTTCTCGTGTTCGCGATAGGCTGCCTGTTCGGACTGATATTGAAGCTCCTGCTTCAAAAGCGTTCGACGGACAACAGACTGATAGTCTCCGTCGCGCTGCTGTTCTCGTTCTGCGGAATATGCACCCTGCTCGATGTCTCGCCGCTTCTCGGCTGCATGGCGATGGGCATGGTCTACATCAACCTCTCGGACGATGAGCGGCTGTTCAAGCAGCTCAACTATTTCAGCCCGCCTATACTCCTGCTGTTCTTCGTGCGTTCGGGACTCAACTTCAATCTCAGCGCACTCTTCGACAGCTCGTCGTCAATCGGCCGCGTGCCGCTGATAGTCGTCGGCGTGTGCTACTTCTTCACGCGAATCGTCGGCAAATATGCCGGCGCGTTCCTCGGCTGTCTCATAACAAAGAAAAACCGCCTCGTCCGCAACTACCTCGGTCTCGCGCTTATCCCGCAGGCGGGCGTTGCGATAGGTCTCGCCGCGATGGGTGCGCGAACACTCGGCGGCGCGTCCGGCAGTGCGCTCGAAACAATAATACTTGCGTCGAGCGTCCTGTATGAGCTCATCGGCCCCGGCTGCGCGAAGCTCTCGCTCTACCTCTCAAAGTCCTATTCCAACAAACTCGAGGACATAGTCGAAATCGCGGAGGACGGGCATCAGAAGAGCAAGGTCGAGCTGCTCATAGAACGCATCCAGGCGATACAGAACGACCTGCCCAAGCACGAGAACCCCTATTACGAAGACGAGCAGGCGTTCTCCGAAGCCGCAGACGAGCAGTATCTGCTCGCGGGCATGAGCATGGACAGAAGCAGAAAGAACAGGAGGAGAAGAAGATGAACGGAATAACCGCATTCGCCCTCTCGGACCCTATCGCCCGTCTGCTCGGCGAATGGTCAATGGAACTCAACACATATTCGATAATACTCAGGATAGCGGTGGCTGTCATATTCGCGTCGGTCATAGGCTGCGAGCGTTCGAGCAAGCGTCACTCGGCGGGACTGCGCACCTTCGTGCTTATTTCCTTTGCCTCGACCGTCTCGATGATACTCGACATATATCTCATGACGAGCTACTCATTCAGCGTGCCCGTGCTCTCGGCGGCGACGATAATCGGCACCGCGATGGTCAGCGGCAACTCGATACTGTTCAGCTCCCGCAATCAGATAAAGGGACTGACGACCTCCGCCGGACTCTGGGCCTGCGGAATCCTCGGATTCATAATCGGCGCGGGACTCTATACCGTGACTGTCATAGTCTATGTTTTCCTGCTCTGCATCCTCGCCTGCTTCCCGTCGCTTGAGATATACCTCAAGAACCGCTCGAACCACTTTGAGATCCACCTCGAGCTCAAGAGCAGCGAATATCTTCAGGACTTCGTCGCGGTCATCCGCCGCCTCGGGCTGAGAATAGACGACATTGAATCGAACCTCGCATATGTCGGCTCGGGACTGAGCGTCTATACGATAACGATAACGATAAACAGCGCAGAGCTGAAAAAATACAAGACGCACAAAGAGATAATCGAAGCGCTGAGCTCGCTCGAATATATATATCATATTGAAGAGATGAGATAAAAATGCAGCCCGGAGTCGAAAATCGGCTCCGGGTTTTTGATTACGATTTTGTGGGTGAAATGTCTTGCCGCCACTCACGCTGTTTTTTTAAATGCTTTTCGACCGCAGGGCGAAAAGCCACATCACTTATTCACTGTTCACTATTACTTTTTACCTTTTCAAAACTCCCGCAAAATCAGTGAAGAGTGAAAAGTTAAAAGTGAAAAAGTAAACTCCCACACTAACGTGCGGGAGTTTTGGTGGACACGCACGGACTCGAACCGTGGACCTCTTGCGTGTGAAGCAAGCGCTCTAACCAGCTGAGCTACGCGTCCTAAAAAATAAAGATGTCAGAATCCAGACCGAACGAATTTCTGATCTGCCGATTGCGACATCTGTTTGGTGGCTCTGGTGACCCGGACGAGAATCGAACTCGTGTTACCGCCGTGAAAGGGCGGTGTCTTAACCTCTTGACCACCGGGCCAAAATTGGTAGCGGCAGTTGGATTCGAACCAACGACACTCCGGGTATGAACCGAATGCTCTAGCCAACTGAGCTATGCCGCCATATGTGAGCCTCGTCATCCGACAAGGCTTGATTATTATATTATATCGAAAGCGATTTGTCAATATATTTTTTGCAAAGTAGGACAAGATTTTCAAATTTTTCTTGAAATTTATTTCCCGGCTCACCGAAAACGGCGGCAAGCCGGGATTTTATCATTCAAAAAACTCGTGTGTGCCCGCTCCGACTTCGTGTTTTTCTCCGCCGATAACGACCGAAGCGCAGCAGCCCTCGGGGACGGTAAAGATATATTTTATCCTGCCGTTCTCTCGTCTCCACTCGCTCGCGACGGTGCCGCGGCGCGTGTCAATCGAAGCCTTGACAAAATCGAGCCGCCTGTCTGTCACGGGGCGGAAGATAATATGCTCGAAGCCCGGTCGGTCGGGGTCGGAGTTTATTCCCGCCGCCGCGCCGTACATCCAGTCCGCGACCGCGCCGTAGGCATAGTGGTTGAACGAGTTCATGTCGGTGCTCCACATCGTGCCGTCGGGCTTTATGCCGTCCCAGTGCTCCCAGACCGTCGTCGCGCCCTTTGATATTGGATAGAGCCACGAGGGATATTCGCGGCGAAGCAGAAGATCATATGCCGTCTCGGCGTAGCCGTTGTCGCTGAGCGCATGGAGAAGATACGGCGTGCCGACGAAGCCGGTTTCAAGATGCCCCGCGCGCTTCACAAGCTCGTTTAACTGAGCGGCGGTCGCCGCCCTGTCGTCGGTGATATCAAAACAGAGCGCGAGCACGCAGCCGGTCTGCGTGGCGTTTTTCACCCTGCCGTTTTCCATATATTCGCGCCTGAACGCTGCCGCCGCCTCTGCGGGGATATCCTCATATTCCGAAACATCTCTGCCGAGCGCGTGCGCCGCCTTTATAAATAGCTCGGTCGAATATTTATAGTATGCCGTGGCGATGAGATCATCGGGAGTTGAGCCTTTGTAGCTGCCCTCCGGGGAGTCGAGTCCGAGCCAGTCGCCGAAGTGGAATCCGCCGGAGCGTTTTCCGTTTTCGCTGCGCTCGCGCATCCAGTCTATCCACGCTTTCATCGAATCGAACTGGTCTTCGAGCACCTTTTTGTCGCCGTAGGTTCTGTATATCTCCCACGGGCAGATGACTGCCGAGTCACTCCACGCGCTCGAGCCGCCCATGTCGTCAAATACGTTCGGTATGACATGCGGCACGCAGCCGTCGCGCCCCTGGTCGGCGGCGAGGTCGTGAAGCCACTTCTTAAAGAAGCGCTCAACATCGAAATTGAGGCTCGCCGTGCGGACAAACACCTGCGCATCACCCGTCCAGCCGAGGCGCTCGTTTCTCTGCGGGCAGTCGGTCGGGACATCGAGGAAGTTGCTCTTCTGACCCCAGATTATATTTTTGAAAAGCTTGTTCACCGTCTCGTCCGAGCACTCGAAATAGCCCGTCCTGCGGATATCCGAATGGACGACGATCGCCGTGAAATTCTCTTTTTTCACCTCGTCCGGCCAGTTCTCAAGGCGGATATACCTAAAGCCGAAGAATGTGAGCGCGCTTTTATATATGTGCTCCTCGCCGTCGCAGACAAATTTTATCTGCGCGTCCGCTGAGCGGTAGTTGGCGTTGTAGAAATTGCCGTCGCGGTCGAGCGTCTCGCCGTGGGAGATTGTCGCCTGCGCGCCGGGAGTGCCTTTTATTCTGAACTCGACATAGCCCGTCATATTCTGTCCGAAGTCAATGACCGTCTCGCCCGCCGGGGTTTTTATTATCTGTAAGGCCGGCATCCGCTCTTGCTCAACTATTTTTTCGCCCTCCTGCGGGATAAGCATATCTTTTTCGAGATCGACGCAGATACAGTGCCTCGCGCTCCCCGCTTTGAAAGTCGCGTCGTAGATATCGCCGTCATATATATTTGTATATCTCAGCTTGCTCTCGCGCGCAGTCCACGAGCTGTCGGTGACGATGCTCTCCGTCGTGCCGTCGGCATAAGTAAGAGTCAGCTCGGCGATGAGCGCCGTGTCGCGGTAGCCCAAAAAGTCGCTGCCGTCGCGTTTGTTTGCTATGGCGCGCCAGCCCTGACCGACAGTCACCTCGAGCGAATTCTCAGCTTTCAGCAGATTTGTCACATCGTAGCTCTGCACCTGAAGCCTGTTCGAATAAGAAGTCCAGCCCGGAGCGAGAATAAAGTCGCCTACCCGCTCACCGTTTAATTTTGCCTCATATACGCCGAGCGCGGTTATTTCCAATATTGCTTTTTCCGCTTTGGCGGCGCACCGAAAGTTTTTCAGATACACCGTACCGCCGCGCAAATTCTTTTCGCACCCTTTTATCCATTCGCTTCTCTCAAGCATATTTTATCAGTTTCCTTTCGCCCTGCGGCTCATACTTTTTTAAATCTCTGCATACATTTTATATGTGCTTATACCCGAAAGTCAAGTTATTCTGAGCCGTATGTTACAAATTTGTTATAATTTGCAGCGTTGTTTTTCTTGACTTTTTGGTTATTTTAGAGTAAACTGAAAATACTGTGAAACAAATTATTCACAAAATCAAGAAAAATGTTAAAAGGAGCACAACCAAATGAAGAGAATTCTTGCACTCATCATGGTTCTCGCTATGGTCTTCGCTTTTGCAGCTTGCAAGGGCAAGGATGACGGCGCAACCACAACCGATCCCTCCTCCGCAGGCGGAGAGGTCATCGACAACGGCGACGGCTCTACCGTTCCCGCAGACGCTTCCGCAGCTGACAGCACCGATGTAAGCGGCGACGCTTCCGAAGTTTCCACCGACGCTTCCGGCAAGCCCGTCGAGGTTCCCTCTCAGGCAGGCAATCAGGGCGGCTCTCAGGGCGGCAAAACCCCCGCAGCTGCTAAGACTGTTGCTGAGATAGTCGCTGACTATGTCAAGGCTCGCAAGGCTACCAACCCCGCACCCGCAGGCAAGCAGACCATGGTTCTCGGCAACGGCGGCAAGATCACCGGCGAGGGCGCTACCGGCACCCTGTTCAAGGCTGCTTCCCCCATCATCAACAGCGTTCTTAAGAACAACTCCACCGCCACCGACTATGTCCCCGCTTCCAGCCACGCCGACCTCAAGGCAAGCGATGTCAAGTCCGCTAAGGCTATCGTCTCCGCAGACGGCAAGTACACCGACTATATCATCTATGTCAAGGATCAGGTTGACGGCCCCAACGGCGACTCTCACAACGGCGGTCCTGTTGCTCGCGGCGTCGGAACCCTCGGCAGCATCGATGAGGCTCTCAAGCAGCTCGGCGCAGAGTTCAAGAGCGGCAAAGAGAACGTTAAGCTCACCTACACCAACTCTTACATCATGGCTCGCGTAGATAACAGCACCGGCAAGATCATCAACGGTACTTATCACTATCTCGTTAAGGTCAGCATCAGCGAGGCTGAGCTCAAGCTCGGTATCTCCGCTAAGGTCAAGAACATGTACGGCGAGGTTGACTACACCGTTAAGATCGGCAACAACGCTAACGGCTACAACGGCGCTAAGGGCTAATCTCTGACACCAAACAAAATCAAGGCTCTCACCCAAACGGGCGGGAGCCTTTTTCATAATAAAAAAGCCGCGTTCAAATCAAAAAACGCGGCTTTTTATTATTCGGTTTTCATCAGATCTCTTATTGTTATGCCGTCAAAGTATTCGTTCGTTATCTTCTCGAACCTGCGCCACATTCCAATGGTGCGGCAGCTGTCCGCGCGCTCGCACGGTTCTTCGCAGGAGAGACACGCCACGGGAGCGAGGCTGCCCTCGGTCAGGCGCAGGATATCGCCGACAACGCACTGCTCCGGCGGTCTGCCGAGCCTGTATCCGCCGCCCTTGCCGTGGACGCCCTCAACATATCCGTCCTTTACGAGCAGAGCCATTATCTGCTCCATATATTTTTTCGAGATGCCCTGGCGCGCCGCAACATCCTTCATCGGGACAAGACCGCCGCTGTGCTCCGCAAGGTCAACGAGCACCCTCAGCGCGTAGCGTCCGCGCGTTGATATCATCATAAATATTCCTCCGTTTCGCACTCAGCAGATCTCTCCGCCGCCGATAACCACATCTCCGTCATAGACGACGACCGCCTGGCCTTTGGTTATTGCCCGCTGCGGCTCGTCGAATGTTATATGCACGGTGTTTTCGCCCGTGACGCGCACGGTCGCGGGCTGCTCCGCCTGCCTGTATCTGACCCTCGCGCTCGCGCGGAACTCTGCGGGCGGGGTATCAAAGGCAATAAAATTGAAATTCTTCGCGTCGAGTTCGCGGCTCATCAGGTCTTCATTGCTGCCGAGCACGACGCGGTTTTCTTTTGGCAGCAGGGCGGTCACATATCTCGGCTCACCCAGAGCTATTCCAAGCCCCTTGCGCTGACCGACGGTGTAGCCTATAAGTCCCCTGTGCTCGCCGAGCACATTGCCGCTTTTGTCAACGAACTCGCCGCGCGGATAATCCCTGCCCGTAAACGAGCGGATAAACGAGGCGTAATCGCCGTCCGGCACGAAGCAGATATCCTGGCTGTCCGGCTTATCGGCGTTATAGAAGCCGAGCTTGTGCGCAAGCTCGCGCGTGTGCGTTTTTGTCATGCCGCCCAATGGAAACAGCGTGTGCCGCAGCTCATCCTGCGTCATTGAATAGAGCACATAGCTCTGGTCTTTTGTCGGGTCAACCGCCTTTTTCAGCAGGAATCTGCCGTTCTCTTCTTCGATACGCGCATAGTGACCCGTGACAACATATTCGCAGCCGAGCTCTTTTGCGCGGCGATAGAGGCGGTCGAATTTCAGATATCTGTTGCAGTCTATGCATGGATTCGGTGTCGCGCCGCGCTCATAGGCTTCGACAAAGCGGCGCATGACCTGCTCTTTGAAATCAGCTGTAAAATTAAAGACATAATACGGCATCCCGAGCCTGTAGGCGACGCCGCGCGCATATTCCGTATCTTCGAGCGAGCAGCAGCTCTTTTCGCGGCTGATCCCTGCGTCCTCGTTATCAAAAAGCTTCATCGTCACGCCGATGCAGTCAAGCCCGCTCTCAATCGCGAGATAGGCGGCAACGGACGAATCCACTCCGCCGCTCATCGCGATGAGCGCTTTGCGGCGCGGGTTATCGGGGTTAAAGCTCATATTCTTCCTCTCAAAAAAGCCCGAAAGCCCCGGCGAAAAAGCCGGAGCCTATGGGAAAATTATTTATCAGTCCTGAAAAAGCGGAGTTGACAGATAGCGGTCACCTGTGTCGGGCAGGAGCACAACTATCGTCTTGCCCTCGTTCTCCGGGCGCTTTGCAAGCTCTATCGCGGCATAAGCGGCGGCGCCGGAGGATATGCCGACCAGCACGCCCTCGCTCTTGCCGATAAGCTTGCCTGTCTCGAACGCAGCCTCGTTACTGACCGGGATTATCTCGTCATAGACCTTTGTGTCGAGCACATCGGGCACAAAGCCTGCACCGATACCCTGTATCTTATGCGCGCCCGCAACACCTGTTGAGAGCACTGCCGAAGTCTCGGGCTCAACCGCAACTATTTTTACGCCGGGCTTCTTGTCTTTTAAATATTCGCCGACGCCCGTGATAGTGCCGCCCGTGCCGACACCTGCGACGAAGATATCGACCTCGCCGTCGGTGTCTTCAAAAATCTCGGGACCCGTGGTCTCATAGTGAGCCTTGGGGTTCGAGGGATTGACAAACTGACCGGGCACGAAGCTGTTCGGTATCTCTTTTGCGAGCTCGTCAGCCTTGGCTATCGCGCCCTTCATGCCCTTTGCGCCCTCGGTGAGCACAAGCTCGGCGCCGTATGCCTTCATCAGCTGGCGGCGCTCGACGGACATCGTCTCGGGCATAACGATAATTATGCGATATCCGCGCGCGGCAGCGACGGAGGCGAGACCGATGCCGGTGTTGCCGGAGGTCGGCTCGATAATAACAAAATCGGGGGTGAGCTTGCCCGCCGCCTCCGCGTCGTCGAGCATCTTTCTGGCGATTCTGTCTTTGACGGAGCCTGCGGGATTGAAATACTCAAGCTTTGCGAGCACTTTTGCCTTGAGTCCGTATTTCTTTTCAATGTGGGTCAGTTCGAGAAGAGGGGTCTTTCCTATAAGCTGGTCTGCTGAGGTATAAATCTTTGACATAATAAATTACTCCTTTGAAGTTAGTTAGTTAAGATTTTGAGTTCCGCGGCGAAATAAAAAAGCCGGGGAACTCCGATGAGTGTCCCCGGTCAAAAGCCGTTTTGTCGGATCAGTTCAACGACCCGCATTTGGAGGACATATCGGAAAAAGACATGACGAAACACGCGCACTGACAACAGGCGCAGTTACAGCGGTTCATTCGGTTCATGGCGGTCTTTTTCATAACATTCTCTCCTTTCATACGCCTACCTCGGCGGTATGTTGGATACAATATAGCACATATTGCCTACCCTGTCAATAGGCAAATCAAAAATTTTTTCAAAATCTCAGAGCCACTTCTTCCGGCGGAAGAACAGTATCAGCGCAACGAGCACAACAATGCTCACGACAATTATCACAAGATATCCATATTCCCAGTTGAGCTCCGGCATACCGGAAAAGTTCATGCCGTACCAGCCCGTGAGCAAAGTCAGCGGCAGGAAGATAACTGTAACGACCGTGAACAGCTTCATCAGGTCGTTCTGCTGGATAGACAGCTGCGCCTGATACTCCTCCTGAAGATGCTCTATGACATCGCGCAGGTTCTGCACCGTTTGGAGATAGCGGTCGGTGCGGTTCTTGAGAATGGCAAAGCGCTTCGCCGCGGCGTTCGAGAATACGGAGTTGTCATTAGCGGAAGCTTCGTCAAAAATCAGGGTCAGCTGCTCATAGTAGCGCTTTATTCTCAGCAGCTCGCGCCGCCAGGCGGACAGCTTTTCGAAAACATCCTTGCCGGACTCGCTCTTGAAAAGATAGACATTTTCGTATTCGTCTATTTCATTTTCGAGCCTCGAGAGGCAGTCCATATCGCCGTTTAAAAGGCGGACAAAGAATCTGTAGAGCAGCTGCTCGGATTTGAGCTCCGGGTTCTCCGCCGCGAGCCCGTCCATTATCTTTTTCGCCGTGTCGCCCGCCGCGCCCTCGGTAAAAATTATCAGATTCTCGCGGCTGACATAGGCGAGCATTTTATAATCCTCGGTGCGCTCGCTGTGGACATCGTACCAGTCAAAGGCGAGAAAATCGAACTTTTCAAAGCTCTCGAAGCTCTCTATCTCACCCTCGCGGACATATTCAAAAACCGACGGCTCCATATACTGCGCCGCCTTTGCCATATGTTCAAACGGAAGAACAAGCTGCATGATAAAACCTCTTTCAATGTGTATTGATTATTTTTTGGAGTATGTCTTTATCCGCCGGGCAGAAGGCATAGTTTTTTATCTCCTGCGGCGTTATCCATTCGAGCCCGCAGTGTTCGAGCAGCTGAGGCGTGCCCTCGGCTATTTTTGCGTTGAATACGACGAGATGGACATATATATCGGGATACTGATGATAGACATCGCAGAATTCGTCGCCGACCTCCACTGTTATACCGAGCTCCTCGCGGCACTCACGAATGAGTGCCTGCTGATGCGTCTCGCCCGGTTCGAGCTTTCCGCCGACGAACTCCCACAAAAGGGCATTGCCCTTATTCGCGGGGCGGCAGCATATCATGAATCTGTCGCCCTGCCAAATGAGGGCGGCGGCAACC
The DNA here is from genome assembly GCA_050873305.1 of Oscillospiraceae bacterium. Taxonomy (GTDB): domain Bacteria; phylum Bacillota; class Clostridia; order Oscillospirales; family Acutalibacteraceae; genus CAG-177. Next base: position 16,127 of record JBNMIN010000020.1, on the reverse strand, counting down.
TGAGTCGTTTTCATATTTTTCTCCTTTTTATTTATCTGCCGGTCTGCGTATGAAAAGCAGTCGATGGCAACATAAGTGCTCTCCGTTTCCCGGGAAATTGATATGAATAAATTATATCACACAAACACCTGTTGTAAAAGAGCGTTTTCTTTGTGTTTATCGTCATTGACACCGGAAGATTAAATCGGTATAATTTAATCATAACACACAAGGAGCTGTAAATATTATGGAAAAGAAGTACGCAATTCTTGTCGTTGATATGCTCAACGACTTCGTCACCGGCGCGCTCAAGTGCGACAGAGGTCTTGCAATAGTCCCCAAGACCGCAGAGCTGCTCAACGGCGCAAGAGAGAAGAACATACCGGTCATCTTCTGCAACGACGCTCATCTCAAGGGCATCGACCACGAGCTCAAGCTTTGGGGCGACCACGCGATAGCGGGCACCGAGGGCGCAAAAGTCATTCCCGAGCTCGGACTCTGCGAGAGCGACTATGTCGTTCCCAAGAGACGCTACAGCGGTTTCTTCCACACCGACCTTGACCTCCTGCTTCAGGAGCTCGGAGTCAACACCGTTGTTGTGACCGGACTGCACACCCACATGTGCGTGCGCCACACCTCCGCCGACGCTTATCAGCTCGGCTACGACATTGTTGTTATAAAAGACGCGACTAACTCCTTCACCGCCGAGGACTATGAATACGGTCTGAAGTATCTCAAGGACACCTACGGCGCAGAGATCACCGACACAGACACTTTCCTCGCATCGGTCTGATCTGTTGAATAAAATATTGACCCTCCGCCGGGATTGCCTGACGGAGGGTTTTATTGTTTGAAATATTTATCTGAGTATTCTGCCGACTGCGTCTATCTCGTCCGAAGTGAGGCCGGCGGAGAGGAAATAGTCCTCGACCGAGCCGTAGCGGCGCGAAAGATATTCAAACACGGCGGTTATATTCTCCGACGGGGAGCCGAGATGCGACATATCGCTCTCATGGACAAGCCCCGTTTTTCTCTCCATCTCGCGGCGGTAAAACGGCTCGAGATAGGTCGAAGAGATGCGGTAATCCGCGACGATATCCTCAAAATATACGCCCGTTAAGTGCAGTATCAGCGCGGCGGTTATGCCGGTTCTGTCCTTGCCGAGGAAGCAGTGGAACATCGACGGCGCGTCGACGCGAGACAGCGCGGAGAACAGGCGTGCATAGTTGCCCTTGCACTCGTTGAGGCTTGTAACATACACCTCCGGCATCGACATCTCCATATGCGGCGACGCGGGGTTTATTTCGAGCAATGAGAAATGATAATAATTCACGCCCGGATAATCGGCGAACTCCGACGGCATGGATATCGCCTCGGAATCGCCGCGCAGGTCGAAAACATTCTTTATCCCGTATTCGCGGAAGAACTCCATATCGCTTGGCGTTGACGCGCGCGGTCTGCCGCAGCGCAGCAGCCTGCCGTATTTCGTGAAGCCGCCGCCCTTTATCGGATATCCGCCGAGGTCGCGGCAGTTCTGTATGTTTTCAAGAGGCATATGTCTGAAGCTTTCCATAGTCAGTCCTCCTCATAGATTCTATATCTATTTTAATGCATTTTCACATAATTTTCAACCGTGAAAACGCAGAAACGGACTGAAAAGCCTCAATTATTTTTCCCGTTATATATTATTGTGAAAATAATACAGCGTTGCGGTCTGCGAATCGAAGAAGTAGACATTGTAGCTGTCGTACTTTGAATAGACGCCTTCGCCTATCGGTTCACCGCAGCGTTCGCTGATATAGAGATAGTCGCTCTCGTCGATATCGGCGCGCGAAAAATGATAGTTCTCAAAAAGCGTGTTGTCGTCATCCTCGCGCGTGACATTGACCCAGTTCTCGAAATTATCGATATATCCGAGCAGTTCATTCTTGCTCTCGGCGGTCACAGGCTTGAAATATTCGCTATCTTCGAGCTTCGCGCCGGAGAAAGTATAGATTCCGTAGTCAGTCGAATCGCCGAAGCCGCTGACGCTGTATCTCTGCACCGAAATCGCCCTGCCGAGCGAGGCTATGACCGGGTCTTTGCTCTTGAATGTGCAGGCGGAGAGCGAAAGCACAAGCAGGCACATTGCCGCTATAATAGCTATTCTCCGCGTTCTCATTTCTCTTCGCCCTCCCCCGGGACATATTCGAGCAGATCGCCCGGCTGGCAGTCGAGGATCTCACAGAGGGAATCGAGAGTCGAGAATCTAAACGCCTTTGCCTTGTGGTTCTTGAAATTTGAGACATTCGCCATCGTCATGCCGAGTCTGTCGGCAAGCTCGGTGAGCGACATTTTTCTTTTTGCCATCATAACATCCAGATTTATAACTATCATGCCGTCACCCCGCCGTCAAAATATCTCGTCGTTTTCTTCTTTGATAACCGCCGCGCGCTTGAACACGCCGCCCATCGCGAACGCGAGGACTCCCGCGACGACGCAGACGAACGCGAACACAAAAACCGGCAGATAGTAGAGCCCCATGAGTTCATATATGCCGAGCATCGAGCAGAGCACAGCCTGGTCGACGGCAAACACGAGCAATTCAACAAAGGCGCAGATGCCGATATTGCGAAACTTCTTCGCCGTTCCGAGCGAAAACGCCTTGTCTGTGAAAATCCGCGAGCAGATGAGCTTGAGTTCTATAAGCGCCGCCATATACGGCACGGCGCAGGCATAGACCGAAGCGGTGGTCAGAATCCATGTGTAGGGTGGCAGAGCCGAAAATTCGCCCGCTTTTATAACCGCGGCAATAATAAACGGCGTGCCGAGAAGCGCGAGCACGGTAAGCGCAATTCCTACAATAACAAGTCCGTTGAGGACGATTTTTTCTGTTTTCATTTTCTTGATATCTGTCATTTTACATACCTCTTTTCTTTGGTTTGCGAGGCTATTGTAACACGGCGTTTTAAGATTGTCAATAAATATTTATCGTTACTCTTTAAATTTTTACTGTTTTTCTGATTTTCAGATGTAAAAATAGCTCCCCGCGCCGTCTGGTTCGGGGAGCGTTTTTATAAATTGAATTACAGGAATCTTACGAGAATACCCGCGAGCAGGACGGAGACTATCGTCACGCAGACGAAGCCCGCGACGAGCATCTTGGGCATTATCTCGGCGGTGATGTTGTCTCTCTCGTCGCCCTCCTCGGTATTTATGTTGATAGCCTCGGTGGTTATCAGCATATTGATCGGGAAACCGGAAAAGGCGTTGAGGACTATCGCATAGCACATAAAGAACGACTGCTTGAATATCTTGCTCGCAAGCAGAGCCATGAGACCCATTGCGACAGTCGCGAAAGCGACGAGCGCGGCGGCGATGCCGACAACGGACGCGATGCCGTCTGTACCGGAGCTTGCGAGAGTCTTGAACAGACCCATCATCAGCGCGGTCATAACGAAGCCGTAGGAGCTCGCCTCATGGAGGGCGTCGGTCTCAACGAGCTTGAGCTCGTGAGCGGCGAAGCCGAGCAGCAGGCAGACGACATACATCGGGATATAGCCCTTTGTGGCATAGTCAATCCAGTAAGCCGCGAGAGTGATGAGCGCGAGCTTGAGCAGTATAATAGTGGTGCTTGTGGCTCTCTTCTTTTCGTCCTTCTTGTCTTCAGAGGCGGCTGTTGACGCTTTGAACTCGCCGTTTCTGTAGAGCTTCGTGAGTCTCTTTGTCTCCTTCTTCAGGCAGAACGAGGTCAGCGGGTAGCCGACAAGTCCCTGGAGCGAGAGGCAGACTATCGCGACAAGGGCGGCGGAGGTCTTGCCCGCTTCATTAGCGGCGCTCGACATCATCGCGGTCGCTATTGCGCCGCCGGCGAGCGGAGGAGCCGCGGCAATCGCGTTATCGAAGCCGAAGAGCGCGGTGCCGAGCGACAGGCAGATTATCGCTATCGAAGCGACGCCCATGAGCGAAATTATGACCGTTTTCCACTGCGCAGCCATCTCTTTTCGGCTTATAAGCGTGCCAAGATGGGTGACGAGCAGACCGCAGGCGACTTTGAACAGCGCGTCGGACACGCCGGCGTCGTCTATAATGGTCTTCGGGAAAAGCCCGGTCGAAAAACCGACGAGCATAAGTATCATGATGACAAGCACTGACGGAACCCAGCCCTTTGTCACCTTTGCCAGTATCTCCGAAATGGCGAAAACCAGCAGCAGCGCAGTGAACGCGCCGAAAGTTGAAACGATTATCGGACTCATTTTACATCTATCCCCTCATTAAAACTATATTAAAGGAACTTATCGAGCTCGCGCTCAACGTTCTCATATTTCTTGACCTTGGGCTCGCGGATAAGGTGTCCCCTCGCCATGACCATCTTCACATTGCGAAGAGTCTTGAGGTCGTCAATCGGGTTCGCATCTGTTACGATAAGATCGGCGCACTTGCCGGGCTCGACGGTGCCGGTGATATCATCGATATGCGCTATCTCGGCGTTTCTCTTCGTTGCGGTGTAGAGCGCGAACTTATTCGACACGCCGCAGTACTTGTGGAAATAGACAAGCTCTCTCCACATATCGTAGTGAGTGATGAACGGGCAGCCGGTGTCGGTTCCGAGACCGACGGGGATGCCGTTTGCAAGGCACTTCTCTGAGCAGTCGATTATGCCCTCAAAGACGACCTCGCCGTTGAACTGCGAAAGCTCGGTCGCGTGGCTGACGGAGCGATCGAACAGCGCATAGGGAAGCGCGGGAGAAAGGGTCGTTATGAGCGCCGCGTGCTTCTCTTTGAAGAGCGAGATTATCTCGTCATCCGCCTTTGCGCCGTGCTCGATGGTGTCGACGCCGTTTTCAAGCGCAACGCGCACGCCCTCGGGGCTCTCGACATGAGCGGCGACCATAAGCCCGCGCTTATGCGCCTCGTCGCAAGCCGCCTTGACATACTCGGGGGGCATCTTCAGCACTCCGGGCTCGCCCTTGACCTTTGCGTCAAGCACGCCGCCGGTTATCATGAGCTTTATCAGATCCGGCTTATCCTCGGCAATCTTTGCGACAAAGTCTCTCGCCTGCTCCGCGCTCTCGGCGACATAGGCAAGCGAACCCGCCATGTGTCCGTCCGGGACGGAGACCGCCATGTTAGCCGCGAGTATTCTCGGACCGACGGTCTTTCCGGCGTTTATATCGTCGCGGATGCTCGAATCGGCGTTTTCAACTCCGCCGACGGTTCTGATGGTCGTAACGCCGCTGTTGAGCTGCATCTGAGCCGCGCTACGGCAGACAGCCTTGATTATCTTGCGGAAGAAGTTGTTGCTCGTCATGATTTTGACAAGCTTCTTCGGGTCGGATTCTTTCTTCTTCGGCTTTCCGCTCGAGGGAAGATGGATATGCATATTGATAAGACCGGGCATTATGTACTTTCCGCCGAGGTCTATCTTCTCATATCCGGAGATATCCGCGCCCGCGTCGACTATGGCGCTTATCTTCTCGCCGTCGACAAGAATAATCTTGCCGGACTGCGGCTCCATATCCTGAGTGCCGTCGAGAATAACGCCGTTTACGAATGCGTATTTCATTTCCGTTTCCTCCTTGAAATTACCTGCATTTTCTCCGCCCTGTCGGCGATTCGCCGAGGCGGATATTCATGCGGGAGTTATGTTTAGATTATAAAGCCTGCGCTTTAAATTTGCAAGCTTTTTCCGTTTAAATCGCTGATAGTTTTCGATTTTTGTCACCCGTGAACGGAGAATGGGATATTTTAGCAAAATATTATGTTATCGTTATATAAAAAAACCGCCGCATCCGAAGACACGGCGGCATTTTGTTATGTTTTCTCTTACTGGATGAATCCGGCGACGGTGAGCATATACTCGCCGATCTGAGCGCCGAACTCGGGTGCGCCTTCCATGATAAGCTTGCCCTTCTTCGCGGAGTCAAGCATATCGTCAAGGCCGAGCAGGATGCCCAGCGCGCTGTCGAGAGAATCGAAGCGGAGGGTGAAGAAAGGCATAGCTCTCTTGTAAACGCCTCTGCCGGCTCTCGATTTGCCCGCCTTTATGCGCAGATAAGCCGAAAGCTCATCGTGGCCGTTGACAGCCCACGCATAGACACGGTCGGGGCTCTTGAGCGCCCAATCGTGAACATCGGGATGACCGAGCTTGTTGAGCTGGCTGATGCCGCTCGAAAGCAGATAGAAGTAGCACTTGACGAGCAGAGCCTTGGTGTCCTCGTCCTCCGGGATGCCCTTTGCGGTAAGCAGTGAGGACATCTTCAGAAGCACTGCCATAAACGAAGCGAACAGACCGGGATGCTTCGCAATACCCTTCATCTTGGGCAGGGTCGCGAGGCTAATCTTGCCCTTGAAGAATGCGTTCATCGCCTCGATGCTCTTGAACTCAAGCTCGATGTGGGGAGCGGTGTCCACCTTGTCGTTGTGAACGAGCCACTCGCCGCAGTTGACTACGAAATGGGTAGCCACCTTGCCGTCCGGGCTGTCGGGATCGAGAGCACTGACCTGCATAACGCCGTGCGCGTGCTCAAACTTCTTTGCAAGCGAGGGAACGTCGTTTGCAATCACCTTGATGAGCGGAAGGACAGCGTTGAGAAAAAGTTTATTAGTAAAAATCTCATCTCTTGATGCCATATAATCATTCCTTTCCTTATCGGGATACGGGCGAAGTTATTACACCTCGTCGTCCCAATCGTCATCAAGCTCGAAGTCCTTGCCCATGACCTCACGGACAGCGTCAACGATACCGTTGGAGTCGATACCGAGCATGGACATGATGTCCTCATGCAGTCCGATGGGAGCAAACTTATCCTGGATACCGAGCTGCTTGAATGCGCAGCCCTTACCGGACTCAACAACAACCTCTGCAACCGCGCTGCCGAGACCGCCGATGACATTGTGATCCTCGACAGTGATTATGCGGCGGGTCTCCATAACAGCCTTGAGGATAGCCTCGCGGTCGATGGGCTTGATGGTGTGCATATCGAGAACTCTGACTTTAAGACCGTCCGAATTCTCAAGGAAGTTAGCCGCCTGAAGAGCCTGGAATGCGCAGGAGCCGCAAGCGATAACGGTGATGTCGGTGCCCTCTTTAAGAGTGACTGCCTTGCCGAGCTCGAAGCCGTAATCGGTGTCCTTATAGAGGACGCGGTCGAAGCCTCTGTTGATTCTGATATAGAACGGACCGGGGGTCTCATATGCCGCACGGACTGCGTTGACAGTCTCCATACCGTCTGCGGGGCAGATAACGGTGAGGTTGGGCATAGCACGGGTAACTGCGAGATCGCAGATAGCGTGATGGGTCGAGCCTGCCTGACCGAACGAAGTACCCGAATGGGTAGCGATTATCTTAGCGTTGACATTCTGATAGCAGATGTCGGTGTGGAGCTGGTCGGCGCTTCTCAGAGAAGCGAAAACCGAGAAGGTCGAAAGGAAAGGAACGAGTCCTGCTCTCGCCATACCTGCGGCGACGCCGAACATGTTCTGCTCTGCGATACCGACGTTGAAGAATCTGTCCGGATAAGCCTCACCGAACATACCGATCTTTGTTGATTTGCCGAGGTCAGCGGTCAGCGCGACAACTTCGGGATGCTCTGCGCCGAGCTCAACAAGGGTCTTGCCGTAATATTCCGCGGTGGAAAGAGCGGTTGATTCAACGGCTGTATAGGTCATTCCGCCTGCCATATTATTCGCCCTCCTTTTCAGCTCTTGCCTTGCGTGCCTCATAGTAGGCGTCAAGGCTGTCTATAGCTTTCTTATACTTCTCTTCGTCAATAGCGCCGTAGTGCCACTGATAGTTATCCTCCATGAAGTTGATGCCGGCGCCCTTTATCGTGTCGGCAATTATCATGACGGGAGAATCGGTCTTGTTCTCAAGAGCGAAGTCGATAGCGTCGCACAGCTCCTTGAAGTTGTGTCCGTCAACTTCCTTGACGATGAAGCCGAAGGAACGCCACTTGTCGGCGAAGGGCTCGAGCTTCATGACATCCTCTGTTCTGCCGTCGATCATGCACTTGTTGCGGTCGACGAAGGAGATCATATTGGTGACCTTGAAGGTGGAAGCGGACATAGCGGCTTCCCAGTTTGAACCCTCGTCGCACTCGCCGTCGCCGAGGATGCAGTATGTTTTGTAGTCCTTGCCGAGAACTCTTGCGGCAAGAGCGGTGCCGACGGCTATCGGAAGTCCGTGGCCGAGAGAACCGGTGGAGGCGTCAACGCCGACGACCTTGTTCGAATCGAGGTGGATGCCCATCTTCGAGTTCGTGTGGTTGAAGGTCTTGAGCTGCTCGGGATCGTTCCAGCCGAAATCGACGAGCACGGGAGCGTAGGCTATACCCGCGTGACCCTTACTGAGGATAAGACGGTCTCTGTCCTCCCACTTGGGGTTCTTGACGTCGAGTCTCATGTACTTGTGATAGAGAACGGTAAGCATATCCATGACGCTCATGCCGCCGCCGATATGACCGCTGCCCGCCCAGTAAGTGGTGTCGAGGCAAAGTCTGCGCAGCTCGTGAGCCTTCTTTTCGAGCGCTAACCATTCCTGCTTTGATAATGGCATTTACATTTCCTCCTTACAGAAAACATTTTTATCGTCTGAGTGAATGAACGGGTGCCCCCGCAAATCACAAAGCTTCCGTTTTTTGTCCGGGAATATCCGCCGGATGAAATATATGTCCCGCGCACGGCAAAAATTACTCAAAAGGGCAAAATATCCAAACCCATGAGCGCGCGCGAAACTATTTTTATATATGATAACATAAAAAACCCCGTCTTGTAAAGACAGGACGGGATTTTTTTCATAATTTTATCAGGCAAGCTCGGGGTGATTCTTGCGCAGGGTGTTGAACGCATCCTCTGCAACATCAACGGTGTGAGCTATATCCTCGTCGGTCAGGGACGCGTTGAGGAAATGGTTGTGGTGGCTCGTGATGAATATGCCGCGCTTGACCATCTCTGCGACCCACTCCTGATGGAGCATGAGGGAATCATCATCCGCAAGGCGCAGATAGAACAGGGACGGCTCGCCGGAGACGACAAGATGGAAGCCGTTGTTTGCGGCGGCAGCCTTGAGACCCTCGCCGACCTTGAGACCCTTCTCGCGGAAGAGGGCGGGAGTGTTGAGCTTCTTCATCTTGTTGATGCAGGCGATACCTGCGGCGAACGGGATAGCGCTGAGCCAGTAGCTGCCGGTATATGACAGGCTGCTGATGGAGCTCTTGAGGAACTCTTTACCGCAGAGGGCGGAGACGTTCCAGCCGTTTGCAAGAGCCTTGCAGAAGCAGATAAGGTCTGCCTCGAAGCCGTAGAAGTGGTCACTGCCGGCGAGGTCAAGACGGAAGCCTGCACGGACATCGTCAACTATAAGGACAATGCCGTTCTTTGTGCAGAGCTCGCGGACCTTCTGCCAGTAACCGTCTGCGGGAAGCTGGTTGTCGAAGAAGTTGCCGTGGAGATAGGGAGTCGAGATAAACGCAGCTATCTCGCCCTCGTTCTCGGCGATAGCTCTCTCGAGAGCCGGGATATCGTTCCAGTCGATATAGATATTGTTCGCAACGTCCTCTTCAAGAACGCCGGGATAGTCGACCTTCTGGGTCCAGGGCGAAATACCGTGATAGAAGCCGTTGATGAAGATTATCTTCTTGCGATGGGTGTGGGCTCTTGCGGTCATGATAGCGGCGGTGGTAACATCGTTGCCGTTCTTTGCGAAGAAAGCCCAGTCTGCGCAGTTGACGGTGTCAACAAGCAGCTCTGCGAACTCGACCGCCTTGTAGGACGGAGAAGTTGTGCAGTTGCACTTCTTTGCCTGCTCGAGAGCGGCGGCGTCAACATCGGGGTCATTGTAACCGAGGACGTTGGGGCCGTAAGCGCACATATAGTCGATGAATTTGTTTCCGTCAACATCCCAGAAATAGGAGCCCTGCGCTCTGTCGCCGAAAAGCGGGAACGCGCTGACGGGGATGAAGCAGCCTTCTGCCGGGCCGAGGTGACCGTAAACGCCGGAAGGAATAACCTTTTCGGCTCTTTCGAACATCTCCTGGCTCTTTGTATAATCGTTAATCTTGAAGCTCATTAAAGTTCCCCTCCCTTATGCCAAGTACAGAGCAACTCTGTCGAGCAGTCTGTTCATATTGTCGATCATCGAGATCATGCCCTTCATGGTGATAGCGCCCATGCCGATGCAGGCAACAGCGTTTATCTTTCCGTCGAAGAGGTCTCTTGCAAGATCCATTGAAGCGAACTCCATCTCGGCGCGCGGATTCTCACAGCGCTTCTTGATGGTGACAAGGCGGCCGTTCTTCGCGCGGATTGTGACCGCGGGGCCGTCCTTTATGCCGAAGCCTATCTCGCCGTCAACTATATGGGATGCCGAGAACTGACCTATCTTGTCGTTATTGGCTATCTGTGAGATAGCGACGGCAATGGTATAGAGCATGAGCGTGGTGCTCTGCTCGAAGAAGGTTCTGTCCTCAAGATCCTCGGGCGAGGGGCGCATATATTTTGCAAGCAGGTCGGTCAGAGGGGTAAAAGTCTTGAGGAGGAACTTGATGTGCTGAAAGCCCTTTGAGGGGATTGGAGTTACGGTTCCGTCGATAAGACCGTTGAATTTTTCGCAGGAAGAGAAAGGCAGCTTGACGTCGCACTTGCTGACGCCCTGCTCCATCCTGCATCTGCCGTTTTTGAAGGTTATTGTGGCGCTCGGGCCGTCCTTCACTTCAAAGCCGATGGAGATGGGTTTGGTGTTGGTGAGCATTGCGCTCGCCTCCGGAACTATCTCGCAGAGATTCTCCAAAGTTCCCAAGACAGCATAAAGGTTAATGTACGCCATTGTTTTCTGATCAGTCAACCTTCATTCCTCCTTTTTAATATAGATAAAAATATTCAGAGCCGGTGTCCCGCACCGGTTATCCTCTTGCACTGTATTCTACCACATTCTATGCCGCAAAGTCAATTGCATACCGGAGATACGGCGAAAAATTCACAAAACCGGCTGAGTTTTCGAGGCTTCTCGGCTCAATTTTTCGGCGATTTTCGATAAAACCGTAAATTTTTCGCAATGCTGCCGCCGACCCTCCGGATTCACGTTTTCCGAAAAGCAATAATAAAACAATATTTCAGCTCTTATAAATAAACGCAAAACCGCCGGCCGGCAGATGACTGCCGGCTGACGGTAGATTTCAGATTCTTCTGTCGTTGCGCGATTCGTGCTTTATCAGGCTTATCACTATGATATACATCAGCGCCACGAACGCGATGAATATCGCGGTCGAGAGGGTGTTGCCTATCATGGCGCAGGAGTCATAGAACCCGTGCAGGAACACGGCGGAGAGATAAGAGGCGAGGAGATTCATCACCTTTTTGCCCTTGCAGCCGAGGTCGGAGAAGAGCTTGGCGCGCCCGTAGAACAGACCCATAAAGACTGCGAATCCCATATGACCGGGAACGGCGAGCACCGCGCGCGGGAGCGCAACGGACAGACCGAAGTTCATAACATATTTTATATTTTCGAACGCAGCGAAGCCCAGCGAGACGGAGACGGCGTAAACTATCCCGTCAAAGCTGTAGTTGAAATTCGGATTTTTCCATGTCTTAAGCTTCATCAGCAGGAACTTTGTTCCCTCTTCGACGACCGCAACGACTGCAAACGCAAGAATGATTTTATAATATTTGTCATCCTGGCTTATCTGATCATTGAGTATCTTCTCGCCGAATATTTCGAGCACTATCGACATCAGTGCCGCAACGATACCCATGAGAATCAGCGACAACAGCAGCCCGGGCGGCTCCTTGTCGACCGTGTCGTGCTTATAGATATAGCGCAGCAGAAATATCGCGGGCAGGACTGCCGCAAGGATATATATGGCGAATATCGCCGCTGTCGGTAAAACAAAAAACATTTAATCAGCTCCTGTGTTTCAGAGTGTGGCGAACCGCGCGGTCAGAGCGTCGCTGCGCGTGCGCCAAAAGCTGTTTGCAACTATTTTTATTTTGTACTCCGTGCCGGCTTTCAGTCCGCCTATGTGCTCAGTAAGAGCCGCGGGCATATCAGAGAGATAGTAGCGCGAAGTAATATTCATATGCTTTTTTATCAGTCCGTCAGAATCTAAAATATAGATATCGTAGCTGTCCGGGCGTTCTTTTCCGGTCGCCTGAGTGAAGGTTATATCGCAGCCGTCCGCCGTTATGTTTTCGACGGATATCCCGGCATTTTCAAAATACGGCTTCTCCGCCGTGACATAACGCGCGTCGGTATACTTAAACGAATCTATGTTCCACGGCTCGTCTATCTCCCATGTATACGGGAAGAAGCGGCTGCCGAGCACATCGTAGGGATATACCCTCACCCTGCCCTGCGCGTCCGCCTCGACTATAAGGAACTGAGCGGCGCTGCTGTCCTCGGGCGGAATAGTCCCGTGGGTCTTGTCGAACTCGTCGAGCTCGAAATAGCTCAGCGTGCCCGTGCCGAACGCGCTGAAGTGGCGCTGATGCACCGAGCGCGGATCGTTTATCGGCGCGTGGGAGTGGCCGGAGAAATCGACTATCTGCGGGTAGTTTATAAGAATATCCGTTATCTCGTCCTCGCCCCAGTTGATGCTGCCGTAGACAGTGTCTGTGATATGCGGGTGCTGGAAGAAGAATATCGGCTTTTTACCGTCCCGCTCTGCCGCTTTTTCAAGCTCTGCGGAGATGAACTCGCGCTTTTTGTCGTCGAAGTGGCAGCCGCCCGTCGTTGTGACGGCGATGAAATCAAAGCCGTTTATCACCGCGTGGGTGTCGGGAGTAAGACCGAATATCTCATCGAAGCGGCGCAGGGCGTTCTCCTCGCCGTCGGTCATATATTCGTGGCTCGCCATGGTCATTATCAGCCTGACATCGGCGGGCAGACCTGCGTCAAGAATCTTCTTGACCTTGCGCATCTGAATCTCCGACCCGCGCGAAGCGAAGTCGCCGACGATGACAAGCGCGTCAAAGCCGCTGTATCTCTCATCGGACGAGCACAGATTTTTGAGGTCGTCAAGCGCTTTTGCAAACCGCTGTTCCTCGATGCAGTCCTCGTCGTCGATATGTATGTCGCTCATGACTGCGAAGCGCAGCGCGGGAACAAAGTTTTTATCAAAAGGCATTATTTTTCTCTCTTTCATCAAAGTATCTTGTCGAACGCTTCAAGCCAGTAGCGGGCTATCAGAGCCGCGCCGTCGGGTGAGGGGTGGACTCCGTCGGGCGCCCACTGCTCGGGGCAGGTGTCAATAGCGGCGGCGTTGAGCAGACCGTCAAGCGGGATAAACGCATCGGCGTAATCTTTTGCCACTCTGCGCACCGCCTGAATCCTCGGGTCGAGATCCTCGCGCCAGCTCGCGCGCTCTTCGGAAACATGGAGCACAAAGGGTTCCATTATAATTATTTTGATATCCGGGTTTTCGCGCCTCGCGTCCTCGAGCAATGAACGGTAGATGCTCTCGAACTCGCCGAATTCTGAAGGCAGGTTGCTGTCATATTTTCGCCATGTGTCGTTTATTCCGATGAGCACGGAGAGCACATCGGGATGGAGATCGAGGCAGTCGGTCTGCCAGCGGTCGCGCAGGTCGCTGACCCTGTTTCCGCTGATGCCGAGATCGAAAAAGTCGATATCAAACTTCGGATTATCCGCGCGGAAATTCGACGCGACGAACAGCGGATAGCCGTTGCCCATGTTGCGGATATTCGAGCGGTCCCTGTCCATATCGGTTATGCTGTCGCCCTGAAAGAGCACTCTGAGTTTTTCCATTATATATTCCTCCGCCGGCGCAGAGCCGTAAATGATTCTTTAGATAATTATATATTTATTTCTCTTCTCTTGCAACAGTTTGGGACAAATTTCGGCGATGTGTGTATATACAAAATTTCATGCCCGTTTTTGTGATATAATACAAATCGAGGTGTTTATATGGAAACTAAAATCTATAATCAGCTCCCGGACGAGGCGAAAGAGATAAGACTCGAGGTGTTCGTAAAAGAGCAGGGCTTCGAGGAGGAGTTCGACGATATCGACGAAACGGCTGCGCATATCGTGCTGTTTGACGGCAGTCACTCCGTCGGAGTCTGCCGCATTTTCACAGACCCCGGGAGCGGCAGGGTCATGATAGGCAGAGTCGCAGTCAGAAAGGCTTTTCGCGGCAGAGGGCTCGGCGCGGACATAATAAAAGCCGCCGAAAAGTACGCCGCAGAAAGCGGGATCAATAAAATATGGATACATTCGCAGGAGCAGGCAGCCGGATTCTACTCAGCGCTCGGCTACAAGGACACCGGGATCCACGATGTTGAAGAGGGCTGTCCGCATATATTAATGAAAAAGGTATTATAAATTATCCACAAAGAGCATACGCTAACTCGCTTGACTTTTGTGCGAATCGGATGTAGAATAACTATACCAAAATTTGGGAGGAATATGCGATGAACAAAAAACTGATGAGGATAATCAGCGCGGTCATGGCAATCTGCCTGCTCGCTTGCATGATAGTCCCCGCCGCCTCCGCCATGCCTCAGGAGAGCGCAGACGGATCGATAAAGCGCATCAGCGTTGTTATCAACGGCGACGCCAAAACAAGACGCGGCATCTGCTGGTACACGACCGAGAAATGCGGCAGCGATGTTGAAGTAATGCCCCTTGCAAAATACAACGGCAGCTTCGACGGCGCGCTCAAATTTTCCGGCACCTGCACGAAGTGGAAAGAGAACTACTGCCACAAGGTGCTCGCCGAAAATCTTGAGCCCGGCACAAAGTATGTTTACAGAGTCGGCGACGCTTCGACCGGCATCTGGAGCAACAACGGCACATTTGAGACAGCCTGCGACGGCGAAGAGCCGTTTTCGTTCATAGCCCTTGCCGATGTTCAGGCGGGCAACGAAATAAACTTCGCAAAGAGCGGCGCCGTTCAGCGCACCGCGATGCAGGTCTGCCCCGACGCGAAGTTTCTCATGAACGCGGGCGACTTCGTCAACGACTGCAACGATCAGGAATGGGACTGGTTCTATGAGAAGAGCTGCGACACACTCATGAACATCACCATGGCGCCGACCGCCGGCAACCACGAGGGCAACCTTCGTTGGGGCTGGTTCGACAATATGTTCAACCTCGACAAGAGCGCAGGCTGGAATCATATCACCGGCGTCTACTATTCGTTCGACTACTCGAACGCACATATCGCCGTGCTCAACACAAACGATATGTATCCCATCAGCGAGGAGCAGATAAACTGGCTTCAGAACGACATGAACTCTTCTGACGCGCAGTGGAAGATAATCCTCATGCACCGCGCCTGCTACTCCGCGGGCAAGAACATCAACAAGCCCGACACCGTCATCATGCGCAAGCGCCTGCTGCCCATCATCGACAGCCTTGACATCGACGTTGTCATAAACGGACACGACCACATGTATCTTCGTACATATCAGGTCAAGGACGACAAGATCCAGCCGACCGAGTACATCACAGAGAACTACAAGGGCGAGGAGATAACCTACGCGCTCAATCCCGAGGGCACGGTACATATCCTGCCCAACACCGCAGGCACAAAGCGCTACAATGTCCACGAGGACGCCATGGAGCCCATTCTCGCCGACGCAGCAGTCGCGGCTCAGCCCCACAAGTCGATGTTCAGCACCTTCACCATCGACGGCGACAGACTCATCTACCGCGCATACACCGTTGACGTTGACGACGAAACCTGCGAAGCGACAGGCTATGAGAAGTTCGACGAATATGCGATAAAGAAGACCACCAAGGGCGAAGTCAAGGAGCACGAGGAACTGCCCACCGACTTCCTTTCAAACTTCACGAAGAACGTCGTGAATGTCCCGGTCGCAGTCGCTTATATGCTCGTCAAATATATTCTCATCCTGCCCCACATCATAAAGAACAGATAAATTAGATTCCGCCCGTGCTGATTTTTGGCACGGGCGGTTTTCATGCAGTGAACAAATTTTATAAAACCAGCCGCCGCAAAGTCTATTCTCTGCGGCGGTTAGCTTATTTTATCTTATCATCTTATCGTTTTATAGTGACTCGGGTCGCGCGGCTTCTGCTCCGGCACTTCGTCCGGCACGCCTATCGCAACGCCTATCATATACTGAAGATCAACGGGAATGTCTATCTCACCGCGCCAATAAGCGCCCTTTTCGGCGTCGTCAAACAG
>JBNMIN010000019.1:0-28713 GCA_050873305.1 Oscillospiraceae bacterium | reverse complement strand
GTGTATATCATTCGATTAGAGTGCGTAGCGAAGGTAGTAGCCAATTATCAATAATCCGCAATTGCTATAACTTTGTATCGGCTGCACCGATAACGGACAGCCGCAAGGGCTGTCCCTACTAACAGTCGGCAAAATAAAGCTTTACAAAGGTTTCGTGCCGTTTGCGCGGTATAGGTGCGTCAAGGTCGCCGCATCTATACATTATAATAAAGCAATAGAATATATCCTCACAGCCACCAAAACTCTGCAAATATATTCATACTACCCACATCGGGTTAGTCATGCACCACACGGCGGTGTCATACGGGAATTTTTTCTCTTTCGGTCTCCACAGAGCCATTTTGATGTTGAAAAACAGCTTTCTGAATCCGCGCAGACGGTATGTTATCTGCGCGCGGACGAAGCCTTTTTCTATTATAGAGATATCTTCGTCGAGCTCCGACTCACCGCCGATTCTGTGTTCATATATGATTTTTTCGTTGTTGAACACGCGCAGGGTCATATCTTTTCTGAGCCTTTCGGCGCGCAGATGGACTTTCATCCCCGGGAAAAATTTAACCTCGTCGCCCTGAACGCAGTCTTCGTATGATAAAATTAGCCTCGACGCGTCGGGCGAGTTTGTGATAAACGAGTTGCCGCGGCGCAGGGCTGATAAAATATCTTTTTCGCTGTTCGATTCGGCAAAGACGAATGTTGTCGGCGAAGCGAGCATATCCGATGTGCCGTAGTCGCGGTGATAGTCGCTGCCGCCAACAGCCGCGATTCGCCTGCCGCCGAGGATCTGCCGCTCCCACCAGGCGATGCAGGCCATGTTGCTCTGATGCATGAACATGTTCCAGATTTCAACGCAGTCCGCCGGAAAATCTTCGAGCGGCATCCTCCAGCCGAAGCGGCTGCAAAACGGGTGATTTATTGATACCGTGCATCCGTTTGAATGAGCGATTGCGGACATTAAAAGGTACTGTTCGTATTCCTCCGGGCGCGTGCCGTCGAATTCGGGCAGCCCGCTCCCGAATATATTCATATGCCCGTTTCGCCCGGTGTATTCGGCGCCCGGAATAACAAGCAGATTTTCCGAATAATAGCTTTTTTCGCCGACCGCGTTTTTGTTGTGGTCGGTGATTATTATCCAGTCGAGACCCTTGATTTTGCATTTTTCAATGAGATCGTCGGGCGCATATTTCCCGTCGCTGACGGAAGAATGCATATGCGTGTCGCCGCAGAGCCAGATTCTGTTTGGCATATCGGGTCTCCTTTCGTGAAAATTAGAAGCGTGAAAGTTGGTAAATTAAAAAAATACTTTTTATAACTTCATTTTGTGCCGCCATGCGGCATCGGTGCGTCGGGTCGCCGCACCCTACAAGTTGCTTATTAATAAATCTGTGCAAAGTTCGCGGATTGATGATATCTGATTATACTGCGCACTTTTTCACTATTCACTGTTCACTAATTGCTTTGAGCGAGCGAAATTACTCCCAATCTTTCCATATCTCCGGGCAGTAGCCGACCGTTGCCTGCTTGCCGTTTCGGACTATCGGGGTCTTGAAGAGTTCGGGGTGCTCGAAGAGCTTCTCCTCTTTGTCCTCGTCGTGCGCGAGGTATTTTATGAACTGCTGTTCGTATGCCTTGCTCTTCTCGTCGAATAATTTGTCCATGCCGCCAACGGCCTTCTTGACCGAGGCGTATTCGCCGCGGCTCATGCCGTATTTTGCAACATCGATGAGCTGATATTTTATCCTGCGCTCCTTGAACCAGCGCTCCGCCTTTTTCGTGTCGAAGCATTTTGATTTTCCGAATATCTGTATGTTCATGTTCTTGCTCCTTTTCTCTTGTATCCGGTGACAATTATATGATAAAATATCTTTGTTGTAAAGGAGTTGAACCGCTTGACGATGGATATGCCGAAAAATGTTGATACTGCGATAAACCTGCTTCAGTCGGCGGGTTTCGAGGCATATGCCGTCGGCGGATGCGTGCGCGACAGCCTGCTCGGCAAGACTCCTAACGACTGGGACATAACGACCTCGGCGAAGCCCGAGAATATGAAATCTGTGTTTGCAGAATTTCACTGCATCGACACGGGCATAAAGCACGGCACGGTGACGGTTGTTATCGACGGCGAGCCGCTTGAAATAACGACTTTCCGCCTCGACGGCGAATATGAGGACAACAGGCACCCGAAAAGCGTGACTTTTACTTCCAACCTCGGTGCGGATCTCGGCAGGCGTGATTTTACGGTCAACGCCATGGCTTACAGCAAAAAGACCGGGACGGTCGATCTCTTCGGCGGTCAGAATGACCTCAAGAATAAAATAATCCGCTGCGTCGGCGACCCGGACAGGCGTTTTAACGAGGACGCCCTGCGAATCCTGCGCGCCCTGCGCTTTGCGTCCGCGCTCGATTTTGAAATTGAAGAGAAAACCGCACAGAGCCTTTTGAAAAACCATGCTCTGCTCGGAAATATATCAGAAGAGCGCATAGCAAAAGAGCTGTTGAAGCTCGTCTGCGGAAAAGGCGCTAAGCGAATACTAACGGACTTTGCCCCGGTGCTTTTTGAAATCCTGCCGGAGCTTCAGCCGATGTACAAAAACAGCCACGATAACCCGCATCACTGCTATGATATATACGAACACACGCTGATAGCCGTCGAGAGCATCGACCCCGAGCCGACTCTGCGCTTTGCGATGCTCCTGCACGACTGCGGCAAGCCCGCCGTCAAAAAATTCGACGAAAACGGCGTCGCGCATTTTTACGGGCATCAGAGAATCAGCGCGGAGATTTCGGCGCAGATACTCGCGCGGCTCAAAGTATCGAACAAATTCAGAGATGAAATTCTCTTTCTCGTCAGCAACCACGACCGCTGGGAGCTATATGAAAACACGGAAAAAATGCCGCGCTATCTCTCAAAATTCGGTCTCGACGGCGTGCTGAAACTGCTCAAGGTTATGCGCGCCGATGTGCTCGCGCAGTCGCCGGAATACAGATACCGGCTCGACCAAATAGCCGATGCCGAAGAAATCGCGAAGAATTTAGCGGCGCAGAAGCCGTGCCTGTCGCTGAGCGAGCTCCAGATAAACGGGCGCACGCTCATGGATATCGGCATCCCGCAGGGCAGAAAGCTCGGCGCGGTGCTCGCCCAATTACTCGACGAAGTGATAGACGGGGTGACAAAAAACACGCAGGAAGCCCTGACGACCCGCGCGAGGGAAATATACAGTGAGATGAAATAAAAATCCGCCGTATCAATTTTATTTGATACAGCGGATAATTTTTTATATTTTACACTCCGAACTGGCTGGCGTAGAGCTCTCTGTAGAAGCCGTTCTGCGCGAGCAGCTGTTCGTGCGTGCCCTGCTCGACTATCGTGCCGTTGTTCATGACCAAGATAACATCGGCGTCGCGGATGGTCGAGAGTCTGTGCGCGATAACGAAGCTCGTTCTGCCGTTCATCAGCGCGTTCATCGCCTTTTGGATATGCACTTCTGTGCGCGTGTCAACGGAGCTTGTCGCCTCGTCGAGGATGAGCACCGACGGGTTCGCGAGAATGGCGCGGGCTATCGTCAGAAGCTGGCGCTGACCCTGCGAGATGTTCTCGCCGTTCTCTTCGAGCATCGTCTCGTAGCCGTCGGGCAGTGTGCTGATGAAGTGGTGGACTCTTGCCGCCTTTGCCGCGTCAATGACCTCTTCGCGTGAGCAGCCTTTGCGGCCGTAGGCTATGTTTTCCATTATCGTGCCCTCGAACAGCCATGTGTCCTGGAGCACCATGCCGAATACGCTGCGCAGATTTTCGCGCGGTATCGTGCGTATGTCGTGGCCGTCAAGAAGAATCTCGCCTTTATTGACATCGTAGAAGCGCATGAGCAGGTTCACGAATGTTGTCTTGCCCGCTCCCGTCGGTCCGACTATTGCAACGAGCTGACCCGGCTCGACTTTCAGATTCATGTTTTCGATAAGCGGCACTTCGGGGGTGTAGCTGAAGCTGACATCTCTGAATTCGACTTCGCCCTTGGGCTCTTCGATTCTGGTGTCGTAGCAGTCCGCGCACTCGTCGGGCTCATCGAGGAGGTTGAACACGCGCTCCGCACTCGCAAGCGAGGATTGAAGATTGTTCGCGATGTTGCCGATGCTGACGAGCGGCTGCATGAAGAGCTTTGAATAAGTGAAGAAAGTTGTTATGTCGCCGAGGGAGAAAGTGCCCCTCATGACATACACGCCGCCTATGACGCAGATGAGCACATAGGCTATGTTGCTGACGAAATTTAATATCGGGCCGATTATGCCGGAGATGAACTGCGCCTTGTATCCGGCTTTCGCGAGGCTTACATTTATATCATCAAACTCGTCTATCGCCTGCTCCTCGTGGTCAAAGACTTTGATAAGTGTGTGGCCGGTGTACATCTCTTCGATATGGCCGTTTATGTTGCCTGTCTCGTCCCACTGGCGGCGGAAATACCGCTTGGAGCGCTTTGAAATAAGAGATATCACAATAAGGCTCGGCGGAAGTACAGACAGCGTGATGAGCGTCAGCTGCCAGCTGACATAGAACATCAGCGCGAGCATACCGATGAAGCTCACCGCAGAGGTGATTATCTGAATGAGATTGTTCTGCAGGGTGTTGCTGATATTGTCGATATCATTCATCATCTTGCTGAGGATATCGCCTTTCGAGTGCGAGTCGATATAGCTCAGCGGCAGATGGGTCAGCTTGTCGTTGACCCTGTCGCGCAGATCGCGTACGACCGACTGCGTGACGCCCGCCATGATATAGTGCTGAACATAGCTGAGCACCGCGCTCAGGCCGTAGATGCCGAGAATGGTCAGCAGGATTTTCTGTATCTTTGAAAAGTTTATCTCGCCGCCCGAGAGCTTTATATCCGCCTGCTCTTTTATCGCGTCGACTATGTCGCCGAGGAACATCGGTCCCGTAACGGTCAGCACCGTGCCGATAACGCCCGCTATGAGCACGACAATCATGCCTGGTACAAACGGCTTTAAAAGCGGCATGAAGCGCGAGACGGTCTCTTTGAAATTCTTCGGCTTTTCGCCGGGTCGGCGGTTGCCGCCGGAATATCCGCTGTATTTCTTTCTCGATTGCGAGGTGCGCTTTCTCTTCAGAGGTGATCTTCTGCTCATGCGAGTTCCTCCTTTGAAAGCTGGGATTGGGCAATTTCGCGGTAGACCGTGCAATTTTCAAGCAGCTCACGGTGGGTGCCGATGCCCGCGACTTTGCCCTCGTCGAGCACGATTATACGGCTCGCGTCGATTATCGTTCCGACGCGCTGGGCGACGATTATCTTTGTTATATCCGGCATCCTCTCGCGCAGAGCCTTGCGGAGCTTCGCGTCGGTCGAGAAATCGAGAGCCGAGAAGCTGTCGTCAAAAACATATATCTCAGCCTTTCTTATCAGCACGCGCGCTATCGCGAGACGCTGGCGCTGACCGCCGGAAAGATTTTTGCCGTTTTGCGAGAGCTCGCTGTCGAGTCCGTCCGGCATGGCTCTGACAAAATCTGCCGCCTGCGCGGTTTCGAGTGCCTCCCACATCTCTTCTTCTGTCGCGTCGGGCTTGCCCATGCGCAGGTTGTCGGCGACGGTGCCGCTGAACAAAAACGCGCTCTGCGGGATGAAGCCTATCTTCTCGTGGAGGGTGCGCATAGACATATTCTTTATGTCCACGCCGTCAATGAGTATCCTTCCGCCCGAGACGTCGTAGAATCGGGGGATAAGATTGACAAGAGTCGATTTGCCCGAGCCTGTCGAGCCGATAACGGCGGTAGTCTCGCCGGGCATGGTCTTGAAAGATATGCGCGAAAGTATCGGCGAATCGGCGCCGGGATAGCTGAAGCTCACGCAGTCGAACTCAAGCTCGCTGCGGCGGTCCGCATCGGGGGTTATCGGATGTTCGGTCTCTTTTATCATCGGGACGAGGTCGAGCACCTCGTTGATTCTCTTCGCGGATATCTCCGCTTTCGGGAGCATCACGAACAGCGACGCCGCCATGGAGACCGCGTAAATTATCATTATCATATAGACCATGAACGCTTGGAGATCGCCGACGGTGTTCGCTATCTGCACGCTGTCCGCAACGGCGTCGAGCGCGTCTATCTGGTCTGCCGCCATCTTGAGGAGAATGGCGACTATGACATAGCAAAGAAGCGTTGCGAGCGGAATAAGAAACGCGAAAATTCGGTTTATCTTGAGCATGAGTCCGGTCAGGTCGTAGTTCGCCTTTCTGAACTTCTCGTCCTCATATTCCGAGCGGTTGAACGCGCGGATAACCCTGATTCCGCTGAGCTTTTCGCGCAGGATGAGATTGAGTCTGTCGGTCTTTTTCTGCGCCTTGTCGAACATCGGCAGAACCTGCTTTGCGACGACGAGGGCGATAACCAAGATTATCGGGATAGCGATGAACATGACAGTCGAGAGCCTTTTGTTCAGCGTGAACGCCATGAACGCGCCGCCGATCATGACTATCGGCGCGCTGATAATAATGCGGATCATCATCAGGATCATGTCCTGAATCTGGCGGATGTCGTTTGTCGTTCTCGTTATCAGTGAGGGCGTGCCTATCTTATCTATATCGCACTGGCTCAGCGACTCGACCTTGACGAACAGCGCGCGGCGAAGCGACAGACCGAAGCAGGCGGAAACTTTTGAAGAATAGTAGCTGCCCGCGATTGCCGCAGCTATCGCAATGGCGGAGAGCACCGCCATAACGCCGCCGATGAGCTGAACGGTGCCCATGCGGCCGTCTCCGATGCCGGTGTTTATCATCAGAGCCATCATCGCGGGCAGAATCAGCTGCATAAGGTTGTTGAACAGCGAGAAAAACAGCGCCGCTATGGTAGCTCCCATATACGGTTTTAAGAATTTAACTATCTTCGTCACGGGTCGGGATACCTCCGTCTGTCGAAAAAAGACAAAATTACAATTTATTTTATCATTGAAATGTGAACGGTTCAATAACTTTGGTAAACTTTCGGCGATAAATTGAATATATATTGCACGGACTCAATAAAAAAGGGGAGAAAATATGGACTGGTATTCGATGAGCGCCGCGGACGCGGTCGGCAAGCTCGGCAGCAGCGTTGACAGGGGCCTGAGCTCGCGCGAAGCGGAGAAGCGGCTCGGGCAGGACGGCGAAAACATACTGCGCGGCAAAAAGAAGAAGAGTATCATCGCGGAATTTTTCGAACAGTTCAAAGATTTCACTGTGATAGTCCTGCTCATAGCGAGCGGAGTGTCGTTCGCGACCTCGTTTCTCGAGGAGCACGGGGACTTCGCCGACCCGATAATGATACTGATAATAGTTATACTCAACGCCGCAGTCGGGGTCATTCAGCAGCGGCGCGCGGAGCATTCGCTCGAGGCGCTGAAAAACATGTCCGCGCCAACGGCGGCAGTCATAAGAGACGGAAAAGAGACAAAAATCTCTGCGTCAAAGGTTGTTCGCGGAGATATTATAGAAGTCCGTGCGGGCGATCTCGTCCCCGCCGATGCGCGGCTGATATCTTCACATTCGCTGTCGGCACAGGAGAGCGCGCTGACGGGCGAATCCATGCCGTGCGAAAAGGACGCTCTCTGCCGCATTCCGGACGGCAGTCCGCAGGCGGAGCTCAAAAACATGATATTTTCGTCCTCAGTCATAACCGCAGGTCACGCCAGGGCGGTTGTGACTCAGACCGGCATGGACACGGCGGTCGGTAAGATAGCGCATCTTCTGAACACCGAGGACGAACCGACAACGCCGCTGCAA
This sequence comes from Oscillospiraceae bacterium, assembly GCA_050873305.1. Classification (GTDB taxonomy): domain Bacteria; phylum Bacillota; class Clostridia; order Oscillospirales; family Acutalibacteraceae; genus CAG-177. The sequence goes on along the minus strand of JBNMIN010000019.1, from coordinate 20,958 downwards.
ATAAAGCTCGCGAAGATAGGAAAAGTCCTCGGCATCGGCGCGCTGGCGATATGTGCGCTGATATTCGTGCTCAGCATCCTGCGCGGCATGGGCGTGCTCAGCGCGTTCATGCTCTCGGTGAGCCTCGCCGTTGCGGCTATCCCCGAGGGGTTGCCCGCAGTCGTCACCGTTGTGCTCTCGCTCGGAGTGCAGAAGATGGCGAAGAGCAACGCGGTCATACGCCGCCTGCCCGCAGTAGAGACGCTCGGCGCGGCAACATATATCTGTTCAGACAAAACAGGTACGCTGACTCAGAATAAAATGACAGTCACTGCCGCCTGCTCGCCGTCGGGCGAAATTCAGCTGACCGGCGAAGAGGCGAAAAAGCTTTTTTCCCTCGCGGCGCTCTGCTGCGACGCAAAATACGAGGGCAAGGGCAAGGTATCCGGTGAGCCGACAGAGGCTGCGATAGTCGCGGCGGCGGAGCGCTCCGGGACTGATACGGCGAAGCTCAACCGCCAAAAGCCCAGAACCGACGAAATACCGTTCTCGTCCGAGCGGAAGATGATGTCCGTCGCGATAAAAGACGGGGACAAAATAATAACGGTCGCAAAAGGCGCGCCCGATGTGCTGATAAAAAAGTGTTCCGACATAATATTAAACGGAACGAAAAGCCCTCTGACTTCGGCTCGGCGCGAAAAAATCCTGAGTCTCAATGCTTCTCTTGCCGAGCGGGCGCTGAGAGTCATTGCCGTCGCCACGGGCGAGACAAGCGGAGGGAAAATAAGCGAGACGGGGCTGACCTTCTGCGGGCTTATCGGCATGGAGGATCCGCCGCGCGAAGAGGCGTATGAGGCAGTAAAAACCTGCCGACGCGCGGGAATAACGCCGGTCATGATAACCGGCGACCATGCGGGTACCGCCTGCGCCACAGCGAAAAAGCTCGGCATACTCTCGCGCTCCGGCGAATGCCTGACGGGCGCGCAGATAGACAAAATGGGCGAGAACGAATTCGCGCGCGCCGTGCGCTCCTGCCGTGTATATGCGCGTGTGACGCCCGAGCATAAAGTGCGGATAGTCAAGGCTCTGCGAGCCCACGGCGAGGTTGTTGCCATGACGGGCGACGGGGTCAACGACGCGCCCGCATTAAAGGCCGCCGATATCGGCTGCGCCATGGGCAGGGGCGGCACGCAGGTGGCGCAGAACGCCGCCGACATGATTCTGACCGACGACAATTTCGCGACTATAGTCAAAGCCGTCGCCCAGGGGCGCGGAATATATGACAACATCCGCCGCGCCATACACTATCTGCTCGGCTGCAACATCGGCGAGATACTCTGCGTCTTTGCCGCCACCCTCTTCGGCATGCCCGCGCCGCTGCTGCCGATACAGCTTCTGTGGATAAATCTCGTCACCGACTCCCTGCCCGCGCTCGCGCTCGGCGCGGAGAGGCTCGACAGCCGCATCATGCAGCGTCCCCCGCGCGACAGCTCAAAGAGCTTTTTCGCCGACCGCACGGGGCTCGACATAGCCCTCGAGGGAATGCTGATAGGCGCGCTGAGTCTGTTTGCGTTCGTCGCGGGCAACTCGCTTTTCAAAAATTCCTGCGTCGAGCTCGGGCGCACCATGGCGTTTGCGACGCAGAGCCTCTGCGAGATAGCCCATTCGTTCAACATGCGCTCGCGCCGCTCGGTTTTCAGCATCGGTATTTTTTCAAACAGAAAGCTCACTATTTGCGCCGCCCTCTGCACCGCGCTCCAGCTCATTGTTATGACCGTCCCGCCGCTGCGGGTGCTGTTCGACGTGTCCGTGCTCAATATCTATGAGTGGCTGACCGTCGCCGCCCTCGCCCTCGCGCCGATAGCGTTCTCGGAACTCGGCAAAGCGGTTGGAGGAAAAAGAGAGACGGAATGATTTGTAGAAGTCCTGCACACCCCGCCAACAAACAAAGGCATCCGTTATAAGCGGATGCCTTGATGTTTTTTATAAAACTGTCTTTTCGACCGAAGTGCCCGAAATATATTTCCCTTTTATCTTCATCAGCTCTGCCATATGCGCTGTCTGAAGATGCGCTTCCTGCTGTTTCGCCGAAGCCCATTTTTCAACGAGCAGCACTGTGTCCTGGCTTTCCGCCGAGAAGTAGTAATCGTAGCCCTCGCAGCCGTCCTCGGCGCGAATAATATTGAGAATCCCGGAGTCGGTTATTTCTCTGACGAATTTTTCTCCGCCGCCGGGCTTCGCTGTGTATTTTACTAAGAGTAATATCATAGAAATCCCCCGTTTATCTGCACTGAGCCGCTATGCATTCGCTCAGGCGCGCCAGATCCTCCATGCCGAGGCTCTCCGCTCTGACGCTCGCGGGCAGTCCCGTCGCTTCAATTGCCGCGTTTATCTTGTCCTTCGGGATTCCGAGTCCCGCGCTCAGCGAGTTCGACGCGGTCTTTCTGCGCTGACCGAACGCCGCCTTGACTACTCGGAAGAAAAATTTCTCGTCCGACATTTCAACGGGCGGGTCGGGTCTGATATCGAGCCTGATAACGCTGCTGTCTACTTTCGGCGCGGGCATGAACGAGCCCGCCGAGACATCGAAGAGCTTCTTCGCGTCGGCATAGTAGTTGACCGCCACCGTGACGGCTCCAGCGTCTCTGCTGCCGACCGGGGCGCAGAGTCTCGCCGCCGCCTCTTTCTGCACCATGACAGTCACCGCGTCTATCGGAATGCGGCTCTCGAGCAGATACATAATGACCGGAGACGTGATGTAATACGGCAAATTCGCGCAGACTACGACGCGCATACCATTAAATCTGCTCGCGATAAGCTCGTGCAGGTCGGTCTTTAGCACATCTGCGTTGAGCACTTCGACATTGTCGAAATCCTCGAGCGTCCCCGCGAGGACGGGTATGAGGCGCGTGTCGAGCTCGAGCGAGACGACTTTTTTCGCCCTCTTTGCAAGCTCCGCGGTCAGCACGCCGATTCCCGCGCCTATCTCGATAACGCCGGTGTTCTCATCCGCGCCGCAGGCCTCCGCCATGCGCGGGCAGACGGTCGGATTTATCAGAAAGTTCTGACCGAGCGACTTCGAAAAAGTGAAGCCGTGAGCCGAGAGTATTTCTTTTATAGTATTAATGTTTGAAAGATCCTGCATATTATCTCCTTGTTATTCGGTCAGCGAGCAGATGCGCACGCCGAAAAGTCCTGTTTCGACCTTGACCTCGACCGAGTCGCCGACTTCGACTTTGCCGCAGCGCTCCTTGGGCAGGTCGATCCACGCATCGACTCCCGCGCCCCTCCACGGGGTCACGCGGATTCTGTGCGGACCGTCGTAGAACGCGGTTCGGATGTCGTCGTCCGTCTCGATAACGACCGTGTTGACATTATGTACGCCGCGTGTGAACGTATTGTTGAGCGTCATGGCGCAGCCCATTATAGAAAGCGCGGCAAGCAGAATGAACAGCGCCTGCTTCACTCCGCCGACGGAAAAGCCCGCGAACTTCTTTTTGCATATTATATAGGCGACTATCGTCAGCACCATCGCGATAATGACGCTCGCGCAGAGCATCGGACCGAACGAGTCGATGGCGTTGTTTATCTCGGTCTCGAAAATCATGAGCGCCACCGGCACCATCGGCGCGCACCAGATGCTCTCCGTGCGGCCGCGGCACATATCGAAGGTCAAAAATCCTATGCTCGCCGCTGAATAGACTACCGCTGCCGCCGCGACGAATTTCACGCTGTGGAAGAATGCGAACAGCGCAAACACCGCGATATTGGCGCACAGCCAGATTATATTTTTCTTTTTCATTGATTTAACCCCTCATTGACGGCAGATTGTATTTTACTGATTCGCACCCTTGCCGCTCAAATATTCTATATTCATTGCGAGAATACGCGCTTTTTGGCAGTGCGACATTTCCTCGCGCTTTTCGTTTGTTATCGACGGAGTCAGAGACTTCATTATCAGGCGAAAAGCATTTTCTCTGCGTTTCCCATCGGTCTCTTCGTATATTTTCCCGAAAGCGATGACGCTCCGGTATTTTGTGGTGAAGCGGTCCTCGATCACGCCGCCGTTTTCAACGACGCAGAACGAGCATTTGTTATCCCGCGCTATGGCGTCGATTTTATGACCCTCGGCGGCGCAGTGAAAATATATTCTCTCGCCGTCGCAGACATAGTTGAGCGGCACGGCATAGGGATAGCCGCCGTCGCCCGCGAGGGCTAGCACGCCGTAAGAGCCGTTTTCGAGTATTTCTTTTGCCTGCCCCTCGGGCAGTTCGCGCTCAGCGCGCCTCATTTTTCTGAACATATCATATCTCCGTGTGGTTTGGTTGAGAGTATTTTATGAATTGTCCCGTTGAGAGACAGGACGGGTAATAAAAGAGCGGGCGAAGCAAAGCAGCAATTTGTAATTGTAAATATCTGCGATAGGCAAACAATCAATATTGTAAATCAGCATAATCTTGTAGGGGCGGATATCATCCGCCCGCGAAAATTGCACATTTTTATTGATTCTCAACTTGTAGGGTGCGTCGAGTTGTCCGCACACTCACAGCAATCTCGTGTCGTTGATTATCAGCTCAAAGCTGCAATCGAGTCTGGCGGCGGACTTTTTGCAAAGCACCATGCGCTCGAGGAAAATCTCAAAGTATTCCATCACCGGGCAGATGTCCGTGTCGATTTTCAGGCGCAGGATTATTACTCTGTCCTCGCCGTCGACCTCAAGCTCCGAGTCCACGACCGCGTAGTTGACTCTGTCGTGAATGTCCGTGCTGACCGTCTTGCTGTTTCTGACGCGGCTTCTGCGCACGTCGCTCTTGTCCGCGAGAATGAGCGCCGCGGCGATCGGGCTGACGGGCGCTGCCGTCTTTTCGTCGTGGTGTCCAATCGCGCCGACTATCAGCGCGATGTCTTTCGGGTTCACATCGAGGCTGCGCAGAATGTTGAACGCGAGGATGCCGCCGCTCTGCGCGTGGTCGCATCGGTTTATCATGTTGCCGATATCGTGCATGTATCCGGCGACCGCCGCGAGCTCGCATTCGTGGTCGCTGTAGTTAAGTATTTCAAGTATCTCGCGCGACATTTTGGATACCGTGCCCGCATGGGCGAGTCCGTGCTCGGTGAAGCCCAGCTCGCCGAGAACGCGGTTGCCCGCGAGGATATAAGTCTTGAGCTCTTCGTTTTCGTGAATTTTATCGTAAAGTTCCATTTTCTGCACCTCTTTTTTTGCTTTGCAGCGTAAAAAATTTGTAAAAAACCTGTTGCCTATCTTTTCTTTTGCCTACTTTGTGAGTATAATATAACCAAATAAGAGTCTGGAGGTAATTTCAATGTCCACTGTATTAGTAACCGGCGGCGCGGGCTTCATCGGCTCGCACACGAGCGTAGAGCTGCTCAACGCAGGATATGATATCATTATACTCGATAATTTCGTCAACAGCAAGCCCGAAAGCCTTAAAAGAATAAAAGAACTTACGGGCAAGGATTTCAAATTCTATCAGGCGGATATCCGCGACGAAGAGGCGATGACCAAGGTTTTTGCCGAGAACAAGATCGACGCGGTCATTCACTTCGCGGGTCTCAAGAGCGTTCCGCAGAGCGTCAAAGAGCCGCTCAACTACTATGACAACAACATAGCGGGCACGGTCTGCCTGTGCCGCGTGATGGATAAGGCGGGATGCAAGAAGCTCGTCTTCAGCTCGTCCGCCACTGTTTACGGCAGCAAGAACCCCTCTCCGCTCAGAGAGGATATGCCGACCGGCGGCACCACGAACCCCTACGGCACGACGAAGTATTTCATCGAGCAGATACTTCAGGATCTGTGCATTTCCGACAGCGAGTGGGGCGTGTCCATCCTCCGCTACTTCAATCCCATCGGTGCGCACAAGAGCGGGCGCATAGGCGAGGATCCCAACGGAATCCCCGGCAACCTCATGCCCTATATCACTCAGGTCGCCATCGGCAAGCTCGAGTGCCTCAACGTCTGCGGCAACGACTATCCGACCCCGGACGGCACGGGCGTGCGCGACTACATCCATGTTGTCGACCTGGCGATAGGCCACATAAAGGCTCTCGACAGACTGCTCAAAGTAAAGGGCTGCGAGGTCTATAACCTCGGCACCGGCAAGGGCTACAGCGTGCTCGACGTTGTCAAGGCTTTTGAAAAGGCGTCGGGAATCAAAATCAACTACAGAATAGCTCCCCGCCGCGCGGGTGATGTCGCCTGCTGCTATGCGGACGCGACAAAGGCAAAGGAAGTGCTCGGCTGGCAGGCGCAGTACGATATCGACGATATGTGCGCCGACTCGTGGCGCTGGCAGTCGCAGAACCCCAACGGCCTGGAATAAGCTGTTCGGAAAGGAACCGGTTTGACGGAACTTTTTGAAAATATACAAAAGCCCGAGACCGCCGTGCTTGTCGGCGTGGATCTGGGCGAATATGACTGCGAGGCGTCGCTCGACGAGCTTGAGGAGTTGGCAAAGACCGCCGGCGCCGAGGTCGAAGCGCGCGTGACTCAGCGGCGCGAGACTCCCGATTCCGCGACTTTCATCGGCTCGGGCAGACTCAAGGAGATAAAAAACTTTTGCGCCGACAACGACGTTGATCTGCTTATCTTCGACAGCGAGCTGACTCCCTCACAGCAGAGGAATATTGAAGACATAACCGACGTGCGCGTCGTTGACCGCACGCAGCTGATACTCGATATCTTCGCCGCGCGCGCAAGAAGCGGCGAGGGCAAATTGCAGGTCGAGCTGGCGCAGCTGAAATATCTGCTCCCGCGCCTCGGCGGCAAGGGCACGAGCATGTCGCGCCTCGGCGGAGGAATCGGCACGCGCGGACCGGGCGAAACAAAGCTCGAATCCGACCGCCGCCACATCCGCCGCAGGATAAAAAATCTTGAGGACGGGCTTGAGGCGCTCTCGCGCCGCAGGAAGCTCGCGCGCGAACGCCGCGAAAAGGATGAAGTCGAGACTGTCGCCATAGTCGGCTACACAAACGCCGGAAAATCAACGCTGATGAACGCGCTGACCCAAGCGGGCGTGCTCGCGGAGGACAAGCTTTTCGCGACCCTCGACCCCACCTCCCGCGCGCTGACTCTGCCGGACGGCAGAAGAGTTATGCTCATAGACACGGTCGGGTTCATCCATCGCCTGCCGCACGGACTTGTCGAGGCGTTCAAATCGACCCTCGAAGAGGCGGCGAGCGCGACGCTGATACTCAACGTCTGCGACGCTTCGTCTCCGGACTGCGCCGAGCATCTTGAGGTCACGAACAGGCTTCTCGAAGAGCTCGGATGCAAGGGCAAGCCGATAATTGCCGTGTTCAACAAGTGCGACGCCGCGCCGGATCTGTCATGGCTCTCGGCGGGACTGCACAGCGTCAAAATATCCGCGCTCACGGGCGAGGGACTGGACAGGCTCCTGAATGAGATGGTCAGGGCACTGCCGCCCACGCGCAAAAAGGTCACGCTCCTGCTCCCCTATTCCATGGGATCGGATGCCGCGCTCCTGCGCGAAAAGGGAGCGCTCGACCGCGAGGAATACCGCCCGGACGGACTGCTGATGACCGTCACCGCAGACGCGAAGCTCCTCGAAAGATACAAAGATTATATTGTATAATAACACACCGACCTCCGGGATATATCTGGGGTCGGTGCTGTTTTGTTTGCGGCAGTGTGTTTGAGCGGGCGAAGCGGCTCAAAAAGCTTACTACATCAAACTTTGAAAGTGAATTTTATTTTGGCTCCCCTGTAGGGGAGCTGGATTGGCGAAGCCAAGACTGAGGGGTTGTTTCGCTTAAATCAATAAGCAAAAGTATGCGGTAGTGACGGAAGATCTGTGTAAGCACATGGTATACAATTATTAATATAAATTTTTCCATCTTTTTTTGCCCTTTGTTTTCCGGCGATAATGCTGCGCGGCGCGGAAAAAATAACGGTGTCCGTAGTGCGGACAAAATCAAAAAGGGGGCGGAGCATGAAGCAAATCATAAGATTTTTCAGCGCGGTCGCGCTCATGCTCTCGGTGGGAATTTTTTCCTGCGTCGCTTACGGCGATATCCAGCTGCCCGACGAATACAGCGTCGTCGCGGGCAGCGGCGCCGATATCGGCGAGAGCGTGTTTTCTGCGTCCGCGTCCGCATCGCCGCAGGGCGAATATGAGCTTGAGGTAAAAGCGTTCGGGGTGTTCCCGGTCAAGACCGCAAAGGTGAAAGTGTCTCAGCGCAGATATGTCACCGTCGGCGGCGAAATTTTCGGCATCAGGCTCTATACGCGCGGCGTGCTGATAGTCGGGAGCGAGGAGATCGAAACGGCGTCGGGCGCCGTTGACCCGGCGGCTCGCGCGGGGCTGAAAAAGGGCGATATTATCTTAGAGATAAACGGTTCGCCCGTCAGCCGGAACAATGATATCTCCTCCGCCGTTGAGTCGAGCGGCGGCGACGAGGTCGAGCTGCTCATCGAGCGCGCAGGCAAAAAGCAGACGGTGAAACTCCTGCCCGCGCGGAGCAAAATTGACAGCAAATTCAAAGCCGGTCTGTGGGTGCGCGATTCGTCGGCGGGGATAGGAACGGTGACTTTCTACGACCGCAAAAACGGAATCTTTGCGGGGCTCGGTCACGCGGTCTGCGATGTTGACACGGGCGAAGAGCTGCCGATATCCGGCGGCGACGCGGTCAATGCCGCGGTAAAAGGCTGCTACAAGGGCAAGGACGGCTCGCCCGGCGAGCTGTGCGGCGTGTTCGCGCCGGGAGAGATAGGCGAGCTCTATGAAAACTGCGGCATCGGCGTTTACGGCGCGTTCGGCGAATTGCCAAAAACCGGGGAGATGCCCGTGGCGATAGCCGACGAAGTCAAAACAGGAAAAGCGAAGATTATCTCAACCGTTGACGCGGACGGACCGCAGTATTATGATATCGAGATAACGAAGATCTATACAAAAAGCGGCCAGCGCAACATGATAATCGAGGTGCGCGACAAGCGGCTTATTGAAAAAACCGGCGGAATAGTTCAGGGCATGAGCGGCAGCCCGATAGTCCAGAACGGTATGCTGGTCGGCGCGGTGACCCATGTTTTTATCAACGATCCGCTCAAGGGCTACGCGATATTCGCCCAGACGATGGCGGAGGAGGCGGAGCGCATATCTTCGCCCGGATATTCCGCCGCTTCGTAGCAAAGTCGGAGCATAAAATAAAAATTGCCAAAAAATGGTAATTTATTATTGACATTTATTCCCATATATGGTAAAATCCAATTGAAAAATCAACCCGGAGGTACTAATTATGGGAAAAATGTTAAAAATCATGCTTGCACAGGACACGGACACTCAGACGGGCTGCGCCGCGGCACTGCGGGCAAACGGCTTTGAGGTCGAAACAGTCCGAAAGGACGGCGCGCAGATACTCCGCCTTTTCAGGCAGGGAAGCAGACCGGACGTGCTCATCATGGACGCTTTCATGCAGGGCACGGACGCGATAGGCGTGCTCGGCGGACTTGCCGACATGCACCTTGAGCCGCGCCCGCTGGTGTTCGTGACTGCGTCGAACGCGAACCCGCGCCTTGAGCAGGAGATAACGCAGAGCGGCGCAGACTACTATTTCATCAAGCCCTTTGACACGCAGATGCTTGCCCAGAGAATAAAACAGCTGACCGGGCTTTCCGCCCCGGCGCAGGGAAACATAGTTGCTTTTTCCGCGCAGGACAACAGCCTCGAGGTCACAGTCTCCGAGATAATGCACCGCATCGGCGTGCCCGCGCACATAAAGGGCTATCAGTATCTGCGCGAGGCGATAATCCTCGCGGTCAACGACGACGAGATTATGAATTCTGTCACGAAGCTTCTCTATCCTACGGTCGCAAAGACTTTCAAAACCACTCCGTCGCGCGTTGAGCGCGCCATTCGCCACGCAATCGAGGTCGCCTGGGACAGAGGCGATGTCGATGTGCTCAACTCCTATTTCGGCTACACCATCCAGAACTCCCGCGGCAAGCCGACCAACAGCGAATTCATCGCAATGATATCCGACAAATTGAAGCTCAACCTGAAAATTTCATAATTAATATCGAAAGAAAACCTCCGCATGACTTTTGCCATACGGAGGTAATTTTATTAGCCCTGCGTGAGCGTGAGGCTCGCCGTTATCGGGAAATGATCGCTCGGATAGACTCCGTCATAGGTCGTTCTGACAACATTGTAGCTGTTGACCTTGAAGCCGGTCTTGGAGATCATTATGTAGTCGATGCAGTCGTCGTCAAGGCGCTTGCCCCAGTTCTGATAGGTGCAGCTCTTTATCGGATTTTCAGTCTGGTACTTGACGTCGAGGAAGTTCTCGGTCGCGCTGCGATATGTCTCGGTGTCCTCTTCAACGTTGAAGTCGCCCATTATCATCGCGGGCAGCGAGCCGAACTGCGCTATCTTGTCGAGCACAACGCCGATGCCCTTTATCCTCGCCTCTTCGCTGACATGGTCGAGATGCGTATTGAACACGACGAATTCGAGCCCCGTCTGCTTCTCCTTGAGGATAACATAGCTGCAAATTCGATAGCACGCGGAATCCCAGTCCTTGCTCATCTTTTCGGGAGTCTCGGAGAGCCAGAACGAGCCTTTGTCGATAAGGTCGTAGAGGTCGGTGCGGTAGAACACCGGGCAGCCCTCGGAGAATGTCGATTCGTCGCGGAAGGTTATGACCGAGTCATAGCCCTGAAGCGTGCGGCACATATAATCATACTGCCACTTCGTCGCCTCTTGGAAGCCGATGATAGTCGGCGCTTCCGTTTCGATGTTTTTGACAATGAGATCGGCGCGATAGAACCAGCTCTTTTTGCCCGTGTCCATGACGTTCGCGCAGCGCAGGTTGCAGCTCATGATGCGCATCTCCCCGCGCTCGAGCGGCTTATCCTCGATGACCGCGGCGTGCTGATTCTGCTTATAGTGCGGATAGTAGATGCAGAAAATGCACGCGACGGTGATGAGCGTCGCAAGCACGACACACAGCAGGCAGATAAAAACTTTCGTGCCTTGTTTCATTTGATCCTCTCCTTTGATAAAAAATTATATATCCTGTGCGCCACGCGCACTGAGTTGCGAGGTGAATTTTTCGTTTGAGGTCGAAAAATGTGTCTTTGTAGGGTGCAGAGACCCAACAATATTATATCGTGGGGACGGATAATATCCGCCCCTACTTGCTTTGAGCGAAGCGAATTAACCCACTCAGTCGCTTCGCGAGGGAGCCCCGAAAGCGGGCGAACGAAGTTCGCCTATCAATTGCAAAGTAGAAGCGAGCGACTCAACTAATTTTTGTAATCAGACCTTCAATAGCCGTGCCGCAGTGTTTGAAGTCTGACTGAGACGAGCGAGGGAACGGCTTGCGAAGCAAGACGCACGAGCCCGTATTGTTTGAGCGAAGCGAGTTTACGGGCGAATGTGCCGAGCAACTGATTGAGAGCCGCAAACTAAGTGCTGCGGCGCGGCGTTGCCGGGGGTACAGGGGGATTCCCCCTGTTTTGCTTTTCTTTTGCAGGCGTTTTCTTTTTCAAATAAAAAGAAAATGCCGAAACGCGGGAAATATAAAAAGTTTGACTATGGTAGGACGCGAATGTAGGGTGCAAATCCTGCGAGTTCATATTGTGCCGCTGTCGCGTCAAAGGGTCGTCGGGGTCGCCGACCCCTACAAAATACGCGGAAATAAAATTGTACGGGGTTCGCGGGCAAATGACATCTGCCCCTACCGCATACCTTTTCACTATTCACTTTTACCTATTACTTTGAGCAAAGCGAAACAAACCCCTCAGTCTCGGCTTTGCCGAGCCAGCTCCCCTGCAGGGGAGCCAAAAAGCAGGCGATCCTTGTTTTGCTTGCCTTTAAATAAAATCTACGCGATTTTAAACAGCGCACTTCGTAGGGACAGCCCTTGCGGCTGTCCGTTATCGGCGCCGTCGATATAAAGCTGCGGCAAACACCCGTTTGATAAAACAAAACTGCGCGCCGCAAGAGCGGCGCGCAGCGGCATTGCTTTTTGATTTTTATCAGTCGTCGTGATCGCAGTCGCAGTCGTCATCGCCGCAGCAGCAATCGTCATCGAAATCGAACTCGAGCAGAGTGCCGCAGTTGGGGCAGTCAATGCTTCCGTCCTCAAGGATGCCGTCGTCGACGCAGATAGTCTCGCCGCAGTTGGGGCACTCAATCTCATAGCAATCGTCGTCGCCGCAGCAGCAGTCGTCATCGTCCTCGTAGACATAGCCCTCGAGATCGGAGAGATCCTCGTCTATTTCGTCAACCTGATCGCTGACAACATCGAGACCCTCTTCGAGATCCGAAACGCTCATAGCCATGTCGTCAAGAAGCTCGATGATAGCCTTGATGACTTTGACTTCGTCCTTCTTTGCGTCGAGGTCGAGACCGTCGACAAGACCTTTGATATAAGCAACTTTCTCAGTAACTGTCATTTTGCTTTCTCCTTTCAAAAACAGCCGTCGGCTTTTGAATTACGGAATCTTACGCTCTGCTCAGATACTCGCCGGTGCGGGTGTCAACGATGACCATCTCGCCCTCTTCGATGAACAGCGGAACCTTGATCTCTGCGCCGGTCTCAAGCACTGCGGGCTTGGTGGCGTTCGTCGCGGTGTCGCCCTTGAAGCCGGGGTCGGTCTGGGTGACTTCGAGAGTAACGCTTGTGGGGGGCTCAACGCCGAAAACATTGCCCTTGTAGGAAAGGATCTTGCAAACGGTGTTCTCCTTGACGAACTTGAAGTTGTCGGAGAGGTCGCTCTTGTTTATCGGGATGAGCTCATAGCTCTCGGGATCCATGAAATAATAAAGATCGCCGTCGTTATAGGAATACTCCATCTCCTTGCGCTCGATATAAGCGGTGGGGAATTTCTCCGTGGGGTTGAATGTGCGCTCAACGACCGAACCCGCGATAACGTTTCTTATCTTGGTTCTGACGAATGCCGCGCCTTTGCCGGGCTTGACGTGCTGGAACTCTATGATCTGATAGACATCGCCGTCCATCTCAAACGTCACGCCGTTTCTGAAATCGCCTGCTGAAACCATATTGTCTCCTCCGATATTTTAGACTTACACATTTATTTTATACTATTCGGCCGTATATTTCAATACTTTTTTTCATCAGAATGGGCTTTTCTGCGCGCTGAGCTTCAGATGCTCGCCGGCATATATCAGGTCGGGGTCTTTTATTCTGTTTATTCCAATCAGAGTCCTTATCGGAACGCCGGTGCGGCGGGATATATAAAAGAGCGTGTCGCCCGGGCGCACGACATAAAATTCGCCCGACATTCTGGCGCCCGGTATCGAGAGCTTATCTCCCGCGTATATCGTTTCGCCGCGTTCGAGCCCGTTTCTGTCCTCGAGCGCAGAGAGCGTGACGCCGAACTTCCCGGCTATTGATATCGGCGTGTCGCCGCGCCTGACGGTGTATATCTCCTCGCCGCTGCCGCGCGCGGGCAGGGTTATTCTCAGCCGCTCGCCAGCGAATATCCTGTTGGGGTCAGCTATCCTGTTCTCTCGGGCAATCGCCTCGACTGTCGTGCCGTATTCCCTCGCTATCGCCCAGAGCGTGTCGCCCGCGCGGACATATACCGTGAGCGTCCGGGTTCGCGCGCGGACAGTAGTTCGCTTTTCGCCGTCGATGCGCCCCGAGTCGGAGAGAAATATCCCCTCGGTGAAGATGTTGCGGTCAACGTTGCCGTAGATGCCGCCGACTCTGCCCTCGTCCGTATACTGGAATCCGACCCACTCGCGCCATTTGCCGTTTGCCGACGGCTCGTCTGCGCCGTACTGCGCCGCCCAAAGCGGATATTTTTCGGCGAGCGCGCGGCTGAATATATTCCTCGCGTTTGAAAGGTCGCTGTATATCACGGCTTCCCGCCTCGTCAGCGCGGTCAACTCATCGAGATAAGCCTCGGATATCGCGTTTATCTGCGAAACGGAGAGCGAGCCGAAATATTCAAAATCCATCGCAAGGCGCATATCCGGCTCGCGACCCGCCGCAAGGGATGCAAAGAACCGCGCCTGCCTGCGCCCCTCCTCGACCGAGCGGGCGGTGACATAGTGATAGAAGCCGATTTTCAGTCCCGCCGCCCTCGCCCGTTCGTAGTTTTCGGCGAAGTATTCGTCGGTATATTCCCCTGCGCCGCCGCGGATATACACCGCCTCTATCCCGCTGCGCCTCACCTCTTCAAAATCTATCTCGCCCTGAAATTCGCTTATATCTATCCCGCGGTACTGCCGCCCGCCCGACGGCGGAATCGCCCGCGCCGGGACGAGCGCGGCAAAAACAAGCGCCGCGATGCAGGCGAGAAGCACCGCCGCCGCGCCCGTGAGTCTGCGTTTTATATTCATTTTCCCCTCTCCTCCGTCGTTTCTGCCGATTATTCGGCACTATATTCTATGCCGCAGAGCAAAGAAGCGCGACGGAGATTGAAATGGCGGCGGGGATAATGGCGGTTGGCATTAGCGGAGCGTTCATAAAAAATTCGACCTATGATTTATAGGTCGGGTTTTATATTGCTCAAGGTGTATAGATGCGATGTTTATCTCTGTTTGACAAATTGGGATTTGTGTATCGTTAGAGCCATAGCAAAGTAAAAGAAAGCGACTCGGCTAATTTTTGTAATCAGACGTTCAATAACCGCGCCGCAGTGTTCACTAAACTAATTGAAAGCCGCGAGCTATGTGTTCCGGGGTCTCGTTGAGCGGTTTGTAGGGGTCGGCGACCTCGACGACCCTTTGACGCGTGAGCGTCACGGGGCTTCGAGATGATGCAGGCGGAGCGATTTGTCAGCCGCTTACCGCTATATAGACTTCAAAAGCAGGCGAACGAAGTTCGCCCCTACGGTCGGCAGAATAAACCTTTACAAAGATATTGTGCTGCTTGCGCGGCAGCGGTGCGTGCCAAAAAATTCATACAGATTTCGCGGGCGGATAATATCCGCCCCTACACGATTGTGCTGATTTGCAACATTGAAACTCTTGTCCGGGGCGCGTTCTTTTTCATTTATCGGAACGATTGCTTTACCGGCACACATATTGATATTTCTAAGCTCGTTTACAATGTCTCTGAGCTTCGCCCATTTCCACCCCAAAAATCCGCTCCCGGTACCCTCGGGGCGGATTTTTCTCTGCACAGTTTAAATTCTGTTTAACAACCTGCTTTACAATTATATCTGATGAAGTATAATAAAGAAAAACGCGGAGTGACGGATATGACTGTAAAAAAGCGGCTCAATATTTCAAATATAATAATGATAGTCGTGCCCGTTGTCGTGACGGCTCTGGTCGGCGTTATCTGCCTCGGCACTGCGTGGCTGACCCTGAACCGCTCGAACGGATTCGGATTCGAGAGCGGCGACGATTTTTATCGCACGAGCCGCGCCGTCTCCGGCAAGATGTATGAGATATTCGAGCACAATCCATCTGACGCGAAGAACAAGCTTCACGCCGTGGGCGGAATAATAGACAAAAAGACAATGTTCGTCCAGGTGTTTGAAAACGGAGAGGATTTTTATCACAGCGGCAACGCCGATATGGCGTATACGGAGCTCATGGACAACGCCAAGGAGCTCGGGAGCGGGTCGTTCGTTTCAAACGGAAAGCACCAGTTATATTACTACGCCGACTCGCTCGACGGGAAGCAGTATGATTTGTATTTGTTCAGCAGCGGCGATCATACGGAGAATGTGCCGATAAAGGCGGTCGCGGCGGGTTCCGTCGTGCTTATTATTCTCGCAGTGCTGCTCAGTGTTATCATGACCGACAGGTTTCTGACCCGCTTTGTGTTCAGAAATATCGAGTCGCCGCTCGAGCTGCTGTCATACGGGGTCGATCAGATAAGCCGCGGTAATCTCGATTACCGCCTCGAATATTCAAACGACGATGAATTTCTGCCCGTCTGCACGGCGTTCAACGGCATGGCGGAGCGGCTCGAACGCTCGGTCGAGCTGGCTCGCCGCAACGAAGAGAACAGAAAAGAACTTCTGCTCGATATATCGCACGACCTGCGCAGCCCGCTGACCTCCATTCGCGCCTATGTCGAGGGGCTTTCCGACGGCGTGGCGAGCACGCCCGAGATGCAGAAACGCTATCTCGATACGATAAAGCGCAAGACTGAGGATATAGAGAAGATGGTCAGCGCGCTGTTCGCATATTCAAAGCTCGACATGGAGGAATTCGAGATAAATATGGAGAGCATCGATGTTTCTGCGTTTCTCTCTTCGACGGTCGGTCAGCTCCATGACGAGTACGCCGAGAACGGGCTTGAAGTTTTCTTTGCGCCGAGCCCGTCGGTGCGCATCAGCGCGGACGAAGAATTGCTGCTCAGGATAATGACGAATCTTCTCGACAACAGCAGAAAATACCGCAATAAAGATATCGGCCACTGCGTTGTCAGCGTCTCGCGCGAGGAGAACAGGGCGAGAATAGAATTTGCGGACGACGGTCCGGGAGTCGAGGACGAATGTCTCGGCAAGCTGTTTGATATCTTCTACCGCACGGATAAAGCGAGGAGCAACACCGGCACGGGCTCGGGAATAGGGCTCGCGTTCGTCCGAAAGGCGGTCAATGCCATGGGCGGCGAGGTCTTTGCCGAGAAGAGCCCCGAGGGCGGACTGTCAGTCATAATGACCTTTGACGAGGAGGAATAAGCATGGACAGAATACTTATTATAGAGGACGATCCGGACATAGCCGGAGTCGAAAGGGACTATCTGAGCATAAATGATTTCGGCGCGGATATCGCGCAGAACGGCGCGGTCGGCATAGAGCTCGAAAAGAGAAATCACTATCAGCTCATTCTTCTCGATGTCATGCTCCCCGGCATGGACGGGTTCATGACCTGCCGCAGGCTCCGCGAGATAACCGACGTGCCGATACTCATGGTCTCGGCGCGAAAAGAGGATATCGACAAGATAAGGGGACTCGGTCTCGGCGCGGACGACTATATAGAAAAGCCTTTCTCCCCGAATGTGCTCGTCGCGCGCGTCAAGGCAAATATCGCCCGCTACAAACAGCTCAAGGCGACCGACGGGAAGAAAGAGAATATAGTCTCCGTCGGCGACTATACAATAAACACCTCGGCGCATACTGTTACAAAGCGCGGAAAAGAAATTGAGCTCAAAAATAAAGAATACGAGCTGTTTTTATTCTTAGTCCTGAATGCCGACACGGTGTTCGACAAGGACACGCTCTATGAAAGAATATGGGGCTTCGACTCGCTCGGCGACACGGCGACCGTCGCGGTCCATATCAACCGCCTGCGCGAGAAGCTCGAGGACGATCCGTCGAACCCGAAATATATCCGCACCGTCTGGGGAGCGGGATATATGTTCAAAAATCAGACATCGACTGTTTAACCGCAGTTTAACATCGATTTAATCGGCGTTTACCGCCCCCTGATATCATAAAGACAAAGGGAGGCGCAAAGAATGACAAACGCAGTGAACACCGAATATTTCGGAATAGCCAGAAAAATAGTCGCAAACATGACGAGCGAGAGCTGGGAGACCGTTCCGCACGTCTGCGTAACATATGAACCGGAGGTCTCGGGCTTCCGCGATGTTTTGAAGGAGATAAACAGCTCTCTTGCCCCCGCCGACAGGATAACGGTCAACACCGCCATGCTCAAGGTCATCTCCGAGGGACTCAAAGCGTGCCCGAAGATGAACGGACACATCGAGTTCAACCGCCGCCTTGTGCGCGGAAAGGTGACTACGCTCGAGAATATCGACGTGTCGCTGCCGGTCATGCTCAAAAACGGCGAGATGATGACGCTCAATATCCGCGGAATCGAAAAGATGTCGATGTCTCAGATAAAGAGAGCCGTTGACGATTCGATAAGGTGCGCGGATAACTCCGACATGAACGAAGTCATGTTCGAGGTGTCCATGGACAACACCGTTCAGGGACTCAAAAAAGGGAAAATATCCCAAACAGTCTACCGTCTCATAGGCTCAAAGACCGGGGCGCACAAAGTCCACACGCTCCGCGGCGAGAAAAAGAGGGAGTATTACAGCATCCCCGAGACGGAGCGCCTGACAAAGCACGATATAGAACAGGGTACGGTCACAGTATCGAATATGGGCTCGATATGCAGGGGCTGGCGCGGCGAGTGCAGCGTGCTCGAGATAATCCCGCCGCAGCTGACGGCGTTCGGCATCGGCGCGATGCAGAAAAGACCCGTCTGCGCCGAGGACGGAAGCGTGCGCCCGGGGCTCATTCTGCCGATAACCATAGCGTTCGACCACCGCGCGCTCGACATGGGCGACATAGTCCCGTTCATGGACAAGCTTGACGAAATCTTTGCTCATCCCGAAATTCTCAGGGAATGGCTTTGAGCCGGGAGGGAGCTTTGATGGATATAGGAGATAGGAGAACAGGAGGCGGCAGCGCACTTTTGCGTGCGCTGCTCCGTCTCGGTCAGGGTGCGCTGATAGGGCTCGGCGCAGTTCTGCCCGGAGTTTCGGGCGGCGTGCTGTGCGTGGTTTTCGGCGTCTACAGACCGATAATGGAGCTGTTGTCGCACCCGTTTTCGGCAATCAAAAAATATTATAAACTGCTTATCCCGCTGGTTATAGGCGGCGCGCTCGGCTTCGTCGTGATATCGAAGCTGCTCGGATTTTTGCTCGACAGATACCCGGATATGTCCGTCTGCCTGTTTGTCGGTCTGATAGCGGGAATGCTGCCCTCGCTCTTTCGCGAAGCGGGCAGCCGCGGCAGGAGCAAAGGCTCGTTCGTGTCGCTGGCGATATGCTTTTGCGTAACGCTCGCGCTGCTAATTGCCCTGCGGCTCATCCACTCGGATATCAAGCCGAACTTCGCATGGTATCTTTTCTGCGGCTTCTGCATCGCGCTGAGCGTTATCGCCCCCGGAATGAGCTTTTCGACCCTGCTCATGCCGCTCGGGCTCTACACTCCGCTCGTAACGGGTATCGGCAGTCTCAGGTTTTCAATTATAATTCCCGCAGGCGCGGGCGCACTGCTGACGGTTATAGTGCTTTCAAAAGCGGTCACCCGCCTGATGGACAGGCACTACTCTCTTGTATTCCACGGCATAATCGGCATAGTTATCGCCGCAACTGCCGTGATAATCCCGTTCGGCAGCTTTGCCTCGGGCATAAAGAGCTGCGTCGCCGATATAATCTGCCTCGCAGTCGGAATAGCAGCCGCACTTCTGCTCGACAGGTTCAACAGAAAGTTTGATACAGACAAAGACTAATTCTTTCCCCCAATATAACATCAGCCGCAGGGAGCTTTTATACTCTCTGCGGCTGATGCTTTTTATATAATTTAAAAATTTATGACCCCGAGATGTTCGAGGAGTATCTTGACGCCGATACCCATGAGAATAAGTCCGCCGGCAAGCTCCGCTTTGTTCGTGTATTTCTCGCCGAAAACATGACCTATCTTGACTCCCGCGGCGGAGATGATAAATGTCGTCACGCCGATAAACGAGGCGGCAGCCCAGATGTTGACCTTGAGAAAAGCGAGCGTGATTCCGACTGCGAGCGCGTCGATGCTTGTCGCTATCGCGAGGACGAGCATCTTTGTGAATTTCAGCTCGTCACGGTCATTGCCCGCGGCGTCGCGCTCGACATCTTCTTTTTTGAAGCTCTCGATGAACATCTTGCCGCCGAGAATGAGAAGAAGCACGAAAGCCACCCAGTGGTCGTAGCGCTCGATCTTGTCGGCAAAGCCCGTGCCGAGGAAATAACCGATTATCGGCATAAGAGCCTGGAAGATGCCGAAATACGCGCCGACAATCGCGCTCTGCCCGAGGCTCGCCTTTTTCAGACATACGCCCTTGCATATCGAGACGGCGAACGCGTCCATTGAAAGACCGACTGCGAGAATGAAAAGTTCAGCTAAACCCATATTGATTCCTCCGTTTTTTCCGGGGCAGGGAACAAAAAAAGACCCACCTGCGCCCTTTGCGCAGATAAGTCTCATCAATTAAAGAGGCGAAAGCCTCTTTATAGCAGGACCAGATATAGATCAGTATGTTGACCCTGCTGCGCCGCAAATCAGCGCCGATTACTCCCCTATCGCTTCGGACAGTATAGCGCATCGCTTTGGTTTTGTCAAGCGTATCCGATTGAATTTTGCCGTTTGTTCTGATATAATCTATCGTGGATCAGGATGCCGTGCGGTGTCCGAAGTTATATTTATGCAGAAAGAGGTCTTGCTATGAGCGGACGCTTTGATGAGCTTCGCCGGGAATATCCGCAGTTTGTCTACAGCGGCTATTCCGTCAGCGAACATGAGGACGGGCTGCATTTGAGCTTTGATTTTTCTATCCCCGGCCTGTGCGAGTTTCATCCGCAGACGAGGCTCGACGGAAAAAGTCTTGATATATTCAACTCCACCGTGTCGGACTACGCGAAGAGAATGGTTTTCTTCATCGGTCTCGCGGAGGCGGTCAGCTACTGGAAATGTGCCTGCCCGCCTGTTTTCAGAGTCGAGTGCGGCGAAATGTCAGAGGATGACAAAGCTTTTTTCAAAAAGCTCTGGTTCAACGGACTCGGCGAGTTTTTCTACAGAAACGGGATAAAGACGGATATCGACTCTTTTGTGCGTATAGACGCGCCGGAGCCGAAAAACATCCCGCAGTGCGAAGATTATGTTTCGTCGGGGATCGAAATTGTCCCCGTCGGCGGCGGCAAGGATTCGGCGGTCACGACCGAGCTTTTGCGCCCGTTCGGCGATAAGCTGAGATTTTTCACCGTCAACGATCAACCTGCGCGCACCCAGTGCGTTCTCGCGGGCGGCTACAGCGAGGATAAAATAATAAAAATTTACCGCACTATAGCCCCCGAATTGCTCAAACGCAACGCCGAAGGCTTTTTGAACGGCCACACGCCGTTTTCGTCGGTCGTGGCGTTTATATCAATGTATGCGGGCTTTATAAATGGCGCCGATGACGTTATCCTCTCGAACGAGTCGAGCGCTAATGAGTCGAATATCGGCGGAGAGAGCGT
>JBNMIN010000018.1:0-28956 GCA_050873305.1 Oscillospiraceae bacterium | reverse complement strand
GTATACGGGTGGACGCTCATCTCAAACGGCGTTCCTGCCGCAGTCACCAATACTCCCCTCTCGCCGCCGACTTTGAGCCATCTCACATCGCAGCGGTTGGCGTTCTCCTGCGGGAACAGGTAATCGTGGATGAAGCTCTCTGCACTCCGGAAGCGATAGACGCCGAGGCGCGCCGAGGTCTTGCGGTCGCAGTAGTTCTCGTGCGGACCCTTGCCGTAATATTCTATTCCGTCGACGCCGTCGGTCAGCTCGAATGTCAGGCCGTAGCGCGGCAGATCGACCGGGGTGATGTTCTTGCAGGTCAGCGATGCGGAAAGCGTGCCGTCCGGGAACACAAGATATTCGGTAACGATGCCCGAAAGATACTTCGTGCGCCACTTGACGCTGAGTTTGACGCAGCTGCCGAAATGCTCCGCCTTGACGGAGACCGGGCGCATCATGCGCTCCGCGCTGTCGAAAGCGTGCAGACCGATAAGGGTCTTGACCCACTCGAACGGCACCTGAGCCATGCGCTCGTTGTCGGTATTCGCGCGGGAGAACTGCGGACGGATGCCGCGCTCAAGGCGCTCGACGCCGTCCTTTTTGTATGAGCAGAGCTCGCCGGTCTTTTTGCTGAGCTTCACTTCAAAACCGTTTCCGGAGACGACATAGCACTTGTCATTCTTTGAATACTTTATTTCAACCTTCTTGCCGTCAGCTTTCGGAGCGGATGAAGAATAGTTATACTTGCCGAGAACAAACTGCTCGCGCGCCATGGTATGACCCGCCTCGAGGTGCATCATATCGCGGCGCAGAATCAGCTCGCAGTCGAGCGTGCGCTCGTTTTCGGCTCTGATATCGAATGGGATATCGACATACGCCTTTTCGAGATAGCCCTTGTCGGGGAGATCGAGCTCGGCAGATTCGATAAGCCTGCCCTGTTCGCGCAGTTCAAGGCGAAGCTTGAAGTTCTCGAGCGAGGTGAACATGAAGCGGTTGAGAATGGCTATTCTGCCGTGGCTGAGCGAGAAATCGACCTGCTGATAGCATTTGACGACTTCATAATAGTGCGGGTTGGGCGTGCGGTCGCCGCGGAAAACGCCGTTGAAAGCGAAGTTCGAATCATTCGGCTTGTCGCCGAAGTCGCCGCCGTAGTTCCATTTATCCTTGCCGTCCGCGGTCTTTGTTCTTATCGCCTGGTCGGCAAAATCCCAGATATATCCGCCTGCGAGACGGTCATATTTCTTGAAATCCTCCCAATAATCGGCGAAGTTGCCCATGCTGTTGCCCATGGCGTGGGAATACTCGCACTCGATGAACGGCTTGTCGATATAATCCGAAGGCTTGAGATGATAGCCGAGGCCGAGGTTCCAGAGCGCGCGGCTGTGGGTGTGCGGCTTGTTCTCGCCTATCTCCCTCATTGCGGTCTGCACGGTGTACATCTCGCTGAACAGATCGCTCGTCTTGAGCTTCGCGTCGGGTTCATAGTGAACCGGGCGGGTCTTGTCTATCTTCAGAATCTCTTTCTTCATCTCAGCGAATGCGTTGCCGTTGCCGGACTCGTTGCCGAGCGACCAGAAGAGAATGCAGGAATGGTTCTTATAGCTGTTGACCATATTGCGCACGCGGTAGCAGCACTCGGCTGTCCAATGCGGATTGCTGCGCGGAACACGCGTTGCGAGACCGTGGGTCTCGAGGTTGTTCTCGCTCATGACAAGAATACCTATCTCGTCGCACAGCTCATAGAAGCGGCGCGAATTCGGATAGTGGCAGGTGCGCACATTGGTTATGTTGCTGTTCTTGAGCAGTTCAAGGTCGCTCCTGATTATGCTCTCTGGCACGGCGTGACCGTAGTCCGGGTGGAAATCATGGCGGTTGACGCCGCAGATTTTGAGCGGAACACCGTTGAGCAGAATGAACGGACCTCTGCCCGTCTTGCGGTCATAGGGCGTTATCTTCACTTCTCTGAAGCCGAATTTATGCTCCCTGCGGTCGGTGTATTCGCCGCCGGAAAGAGTTATATGTACAGTATAGAGATACGGATCTTCATGGCTCCAGAGTTCAAAATCGCTGACGGGTATTTCAAAAGAAATGTTGCAATATTCGCCGTCCGCAAGGGGTTTTACTTCCGCCTCGGCGGACGCGAATCCTGCGCCGTCGGCGCGAAGAATCTCAACTTTGAGCTTGCCGCCGTCGAACTGAGCGCGGCGCGCCTTGACAACGCAATCAAGCTTGAACACTGCGGATTTGAAATCCTCCGTCATCTCGCTGCGCATATACATATCCTCTATAAAAACTTTCGGCTCATAGACGAGCGTCACATCGCGGAAGATACCGGAGAGGCGCCACATATCCTGATCCTCAAGGTAGCTGCCCGTGCAGTAGCGGCGCACGGTGACTGCGAGACGATTAATACCCGGATGAACAAAGTCCGTTATATCGTACTCGCACTCGTCGAATGTATCCTGAGAATAGCCGACAAATTTGCCGTTGACAAACACTTCGCCGCTCGAATTGATGCCGCCGAAGTGAATGAATATATTATCCTCGGTCTCGGCAACCTCAAACTCGCGGACATAGAGTCCGCAGGAGTTGAGCTCCGGCTTTATGTAGGGAATCTTCGTGGTGGAGATCGCCTTGGGATAATTGATATTGGTATATATCGGGGTGTCGTAACCCTTTATCTGCCACTCGGACGGGACCTCGAGATCGTCGAACGAGCTTAAATCGAAATCGGGCGCGTAGTAGCCCTCGATGATATCATTGACGCTCTCGCAATAGTGAAATTTCCAGACGCCGTTGAGGCTGACGGTCTTTTTCTCCCACGCCTCATCGCGCGGAAAACCGGCTGCGCTTCGCGGCTCTGTGTTGACGGAATATACATCTATATCCTGCCAAAGTTCTTTCTCTGTATTTTTTGCCATAATGACCCTCCCGGGAAATGAAAGTCTTTTGATAATATTATCATACACCGAGCGTTTCAGTCAAGAACGCAAAAGTATAAAAACGGCGTGCGCCGCCTTTTTGGGCTTCGCACGCCTTCAGCCTCAGTTCAGCTTGTCGTATGCTTTCAAAAATTCAGTCACATCGGCGAGCATTTTTTCCGTGCCGCCCGCGGTGTTGCTCTCGAGGTTCAGAACGAGAATCGGATCGTGCACGCTCATGCGCAGCAGGAACCAGCCGTCGCCGTTGTCTTTGTCGGTATTTATTCTGATACCCTCGTAGTTTATCTTCTCTGCCTGCCAGCCGTCGCGCTCTTCGGCGAGCGCTTTCAGGTCGGCTATGACTTTTTCGCCGTAGGGCTTGAAATCTTCAAGGTCTATCTTGAACCTGCGCTCAAGCTCCTCAGCCGGCTCTTCAAGATCGGAGATAAAGCTCTCGAGGCTGCCGCCGCTCTTTTTGAGCAGAGCCGCTTTTATAATGAGCTTCGTGACGAGATACGCGCCGTCATCGAGATAGTAGTTCTCCCTGAACGCAGCATGGCCGGATGTCTCCATCGCAAGCGGGCAGTCGATGCCCTCTTTGTTGAGTTCTATTTGCTTGTTGATAACATTTTTATAGCCGCGCTTAAAGCGGATATGCTTGCCGCCGTGCGCCTCGATGAATTTTGTGAGCCCCGCTGAGGTTACGGAGTCGGTGACTATAACCGCGCCCGGTTCGTTTTCAAGTATGACCGCCGATATCATAGCGACAAGGCGGTTGCGGTTGAGTTCTCTGCCGTCCGAGAGAATGCAGCCCGCTCTGTCAACATCGGTATCAAACACAATGCCGAAATCGGCGTTTGTCTGTTTGACACGCTCGGCGGCGCTGTCTATCATGACGGATGACTCGGGGTTCGGCACATACACGGGGAAGTTGCCGTCCGGCTCGAGATTCATGCTAGGAGAGACATCGGCACCAAGAGGAGCGAGAACTTCGGCAGCGTAGAAGCCGCCCGCGCCGTTTCCGGCGTCGACCATTATTCTCATGCCCGCAAGAGGTTTGTCGGCCTCGTCCGCACCGATGCCTTTGCAGATAAGCGAGCGCAGGTGCGCAGCGTACTGCTTCATATGGTCGCACGCGGTTATTTTGGCAGGAGCATCGCCGAGTTCGATATCCTCGGCTTTTTCGAGTATGTAAGCGATATCGGGCGAATCGAGTCCTCCGTCGACGGTGAAAAATTTGAGTCCGTTTCTGTCGCCCGGGTGGTGGCTTGCGGTCATCTGGACGGAGCCGTCACAGGGCAGATCGAGCACTGCCATAAACATGGCGGGAGTGGAGCTGAGCGAGCAGTCGATTATATTGACCCCGCGCAGAGCGAGTCCCCTGACGACCGCCGCGCTTATACGCCCGGCCGAAAGGCGCGGGTCGTGACCTATAGCAACGGTGAGCTTATCCGCCGCTTTGCCCGTCTTTTCGCTGAGGAAATCTGCGAACGCCGCGCTCGCCTTTGAGATAAACTCGTCGCTCATATAGAGCGACTCGTCGCCGTTTCCGATGCCTATTCCGCGGATATCCGTTCCGCTCTTGAATTTTTTATAGATGCCTGTCATATCCGTTCCTCCCGTTTCTTCTGCGTCATTCGGCGCAGATATCGTTTTTGATTTTGCCGTAGGTCTTTTCGCCTATCCCGTCGACATTCGTTATCTCCCACGGATAGATAAATTCCCCGTGCTCCTCGCGGTAGCCGACGATATTTTCGGCTTTCTTTTCTCCGATGCCGTCGAGCGCGGTCAGCTCTTCTTCGTCGGCGGAGTTTATGTCTATCCCGCCGCCGTGCGAAGAGGTATATTGAATTATACTCCCGGCGCGGCTCGGAGAGAACCGCAGGGCGAATGCCGCAGATATTGCGGCGGCGAGCAGAATGAACGCGGACGCCGCAAGCAGAATTTCGTTTTTCGATCTGCTCACAGCGTCCACCTCCGGCAATTTATTGAATTTATTGTAACATATGGAAAGCGGGATTTCAACCTTGATATCCGCGGTCACTTTCTGTGCCGTTTCAGATATCGGGCGTTTTCGCGCTCAAAATCGAGTCCTTTTCTTTGGCATTTTTCTTTGAGCTTTCTTATTCGCTCTTCCTCCGCCGCGGCTTTTGCTGCTTCTTCCTCGCGCTTAGCGGCTTCGACGGGGTCGATCCACTCTATACCCGCCGCCTCCGCCTGCGCCTTTTTGCGCTCCATTAGCCCGGCGGTGACTTTTCCGAGCCCCTTTTCGACGGTTATGCACGCGACCATGACGGCGAGGATTATTCCCGCGACCGCCTCGACTCCGACAAAGCACCAGGTTATAGCGCGCTGGCACAGCTCGTTCTGAACATTATACACTCCCGCGCTGACTTCGACGGGTGCGGCGTAGCCTGTCTTTGCGAGCACCCAATTGAATACGCCGCTCGAAATGCCGAAGCAGACAGTGGCGAGCACGGCATAGACCGAGCCGGACAGCCCGTCGACTCTGAAACCGCGCTTATACTCTATCGTGTCAAGTATATCGGCGAGCAAAGAGAGGAATATATACGATATCGGCACGCCGCCCATGTTTTTTATAAACTGACCGATGAGCACCACTATCATATTTTTCGGCGAAACAAAGCAGATAAACGAGCCTATCGAATATATCACGAGTCCGACGGCGGTTATATTCTTCTTGCCGAACTTCTTTGCAAGCGGCCAGATAATGAGCATACCTATACCCATCGGCAGACCGCCGAGTGCGGATACCATTGTCTGGGTTATGCCGTCGCTGTAAGTGCCGAGCACCCAGTTGCAGTAATAGGGCAAGGATATGTTCTTGAGCATATAGCAGAGATTATAGATGAGATAGAAGCTCATTATCAGCACCCAATATTTTTCGGTCACCATGGCTTTTATCTGCTGAGCGACCGAGACTTTCTGCTCTTCTATCCCCTCGTCCTCTTCGCTGACGCGCTCTTTTGTGAAGAAATAATAGAGCACAGTAGACGGCAGAGTGAGCGCGGCGAAGATGCTCATGACGAGCATCCATTTCATTTTGTCAACGCCGATGAGCGGCATTATAGCCATCGGGAAAATCAACGCGACGATTATTCCCGAGCCCGCTATATTTGATATATTGTTGAACACGCTCAGCTGAGTGCGCTGGAGGGTGTTCCTCGACGCGTTGGGCACCAGAAGATTGCTGCTGATAAAGAACATCGTATACGCCACGGCGCAATAGAAATTATACGAGAACATTATCCATATCATCTGCGCGTTGGCGCTCATATCGGGAATCAAAAAGAGCATAAGCCCCGATATCATGAGCAGGGGCGCGGACATGAGAATATACGGGCGAAGCTTCCCCTGGCGCGTCTTTGTGCGGTCAATCAAAATTCCCATGAGAACATTCGTGACCGCGTCTATAATTTTCGACACTATCGGGAAGATTATCAGAAACGCGCCGTTCCACCAAGCCGTCGCGCCGAGCAGATCGGTATAATAGACATTGAGATAGGTCGAGACGATGGCGTTAAAAATAAACGGACCGAGCGGCGCGAAGAGATAGCCAAGCCACTTTTCGGTGTTTGATACATTGCGCGTGGTTATCCTGCTGTCAAGGCGCGGATTATCCCAAAAATTCATCTTCATCGCTTTTTCCACCTGATTTCAACGGAATGTTCGCCCGACTCAGTTCGGATGCTCAAAAGCTTCGCTCCGCCGTCGTATTCGGCTATGACCGACACTTCGCCGTCGCAGGAGACATCCGCTTCGGTGTGAACATAGATTATGCTCTCGCCCGGAACATCCGAGCGGTATTTTAAATTAAACGTTCCGTTTTCGCGGTCGGTCTTCATTGATATCGGCTCGCCTGCGAGCGCGACGGGATAAGTGCGGCTGAGCATGAGCATCAGGGGCGAATCGAGATCGTCGCCGTGATAGTCCCAATAGAGCTGACCCCAACCCATATCGTCGAAGAAATCGAGCAGTTCAAAGGCATGAGGGAACCACGAAGTATCTTTATTGTCGCTGCATCCGCCCCACTCGCCGACTATCACGGGCACATCAAGGCGCTTCTGCGTGTTCGCCATCTCGCCGAAGAATGCCTTGACTCTGTCCGCGTTCGCGTATTTATAGAGCGGGGTGTCGACCGTCATATCATAAGAATGGGGGCCGTAGCACTGGAGCGGCTCGCGCTCGCCGTTTACGGTTATCGGCGGCACTGACTGGCTGACGCCGCCGTTGCACAGGAAGCTCTGTTCAATCATTATTATTCCGTTCGGCGTTATCTCGCGGATAGCGGCGGTGATTTTGTTGAGGAACGGCGAATACTTTTTCAAATCAAATTCGCGCACGAGAGCGTCTATATTGCTCATGATATCGCGCACGACATTTCCGCCGACGCAGTCGAGCAGGGTCGGCATATCTTTTCTGACAAGCGATTTTGCGATAAGCCTGCGGTCGATTTTTTTGCTCGTCATGATTTCTTTGAGTGCGCAGCGCACAAGGGATATAAACATTCTCTTGCTCTCCGAGCCCGGGAAAGGCTCGTTGAAGAGATCGAAGCCGAAGAGCGCGGGGCTGTCACCGTAACGGCGGGCAAGCATCTGCCACAGATCCGCGAATCTATCCTGCAGTCCCCTGCCGCAGACCTTGTCGTTCTTCCAGAAATGATCGAACGCGCTGTGAACCCATTTGCCCCAAAGGTAGCCCTCTATCCAGACAACTTTATGTTCTTTCGGCGTGTTTCCGTCGGTCAGCGACGCCCATTCCGGCGCACCGTCGCCTGCACCGACTCCGCCGTAGCCCGAGAACAGATCCTGATGCATATCTATCAAAATATACACGCCGTATTTTTCGGCGAGACTGAATATGCCGTCTATCGACTCGAGATAGCTCTCGTTATAGCATCCGGGCGAGGGTTCGAGATTCGCCCAGGTGACTGCAAGGCGGATGATATTGAACCCATGCGCCGCGTATTTTTTGAAGAAGTCCTCGTCGAGGTCATAGCGGAAGCGGCGCTGTCCGAGCAGTTTGTCGTCGATATTCATGCCGTTGAAGAGGCGTATCCTGCCCTCGCCGTCGCGAAAGCACATACCCTCGGTCAAGATTTTGTCCATAGTTTTCCTCCCGACACGCAATAGATTTTTTAAACACGGTGTTGATTTTTCGTCTGATTTCATTATACTTAAATTGGACAGAGAAATTCAACCGATAAAAAACGCAAAGAGGAAAGATAATCGACAATTCTAATCAATCTGTTGATTATCGCGGGTGCAAAAATGAAAAACGACCACAGAGTGACCGTAACGAAAAAGATGATAACCGAAAGTTTTCTCGAACTGATAAAAGAAAAGCCCCTTGCCGCGATAACGGTCAAGGAGCTGTGCGAAAAGGCGCACATAAACCGCGCCACATTTTATGCCCACTACGAAAATATCTATGATTTAGCGGACGAGATAAAGCGTGGATTTATCGGCGATATAGTAAACACGGTGACGGAATTTTCAAACGACGATCCGCTCGGCGATATGATAAAGACAGTGTGCCGATGCATCGCGCAGAACAGGGACTCATGCGAGATAATCTTCGGCAGGAACGCTGACCCGGGGTTCGCCGAGCATATTGTAGAGCTTGTGCGCGGGAGATATATCACTCTTTGGAAAGAGTGCAGAGCCTGCGCCGACGAGGACATGGACATGATATATACTTTCGCCGCCTACGGCGGGCTTGCCGTTTTGCGCGCGTGGGTGCAGAACGGGATGAAAGAGAGCCCCGAAAAAATAGCGAATTTCATTGAAGAAAAAGTAATGTTATAATTTAAAAGGCATCCGAAATTTTGCTCGGATGCCTTTTTGTTATTATTTTGCGAGTTCGTCCGTGTCGCGCGGGTCGATGCGTTTGGAGATTATATATGTCTTGTCGCTGCCGTCTGCATTTTTCTCGCCGAAGCGGCCGTAGGACGAGGTGACCGCCGTGCCGTCGGGAAGCACGACATTGCCGCAATAGGCGGTGTCGGCATTCGCTTCTATTTCGGGCTCGGTCTGGCCGTCGAGATAGGTGTGGGCAATCTTGATTCGATAGTCGCCCTCGGTGTCGTTTTTCAGGTCGTCGTAGCTGCCTATCCACGCTATCCAGCCCTCGCTGTACCAGTCACCGTTGTCGGAATGAAGCTTCACTTTTTCCGGGTCGCGCTCTATCGAGCGGAAGGTTATGAACAGCCTGCCGTCTTTCAGATAGTCCGCCTTGTGGCGCTCGCCGTTGAGAGCCGCAGGGGCATGGACGGGTTCCGACCATGTTTTGCCCTCGTCGCGGGAAAATGAGATAAGCGAATTTTCTTTCTTCGTGTTCGAGCGCGAGATGAGGCAGAGCTCGTCGCCCGCTCCCCTGTCGCTGCGTATGACTTCGACCTCGCACATATTCGAGCGCAGTTCTATATCTCTGTGGGCGGCGAAATATTTTTCCGGCTTGCTCCACTGCACGCGCCCGTCGGGGGTAAAGCTGAGAATGGTTTTGTAGTTATAGAAATCGCCGTCGTGGAAGAAGCCCATCCATTTATCGACAAATCTGCCGTTCTCCTTGAGCCTTGTCAGCGAAGCCATGGCGACTATCGGGATAAGCTCATAGCCGTCGGCTCGCGAATAAAAAGTTTCAAACTCGCTCCATGTTTCGCCCTCGTCGCAGGAGACGGAGCAGTTGAAGCCGCCGGGGGTGTCCATTCCGGGCCACTTGGAGTTTGCGGAAATGAGAATCAGTTTATCCGGCGTGCCGTCCGAGAATTCGAGGCGGTAGACAGTCGGAGTCTCGAGCGATTTTTTCCACGATTCGGGCGGAGAAGCTATGCTCTTTGTGTAGCTGCGCCCGCCGTCCGCGCTTATTTTGTTGAGGACGGCGCCCTTGCCGTGTCCGTGGGGATACACAGTAAGAATATCTCCGTTTTTGAGCAGGACGGAGTCGGGGTGGCCGAGATAACTTTCGCTGTCATCGACCACGGTCTGCTCATAGAGATAAGCGTATTTTTCCGCCGTATCATCCGGCTTCACGCTCAGATCGAGCTGAGGGACGGTATAATTTTTGCCGATAAAATCATTCATTGTCTTACTCCGCTATGGCTCTTATTCTGAACGCCTTGACGCCGTGGGGCTCAACAAATGCGCTGAGCGTTGTATTGATAACAGAAGTCTCCTTTGTCCACAGATCGTATACTTCATATTCCTGCGCGAGCGGAGTGGTGATATACGAGCGGCAGACGATATCGTCCATGCGGTGCTCGAAATATCTTGTGTCGCTGCCCTTGTTGAAGAAGCAGACCGCGACATCTCCGTTTTCAAGCGGCTTTATAAGCGTATCGGCTATAATAGTCGTCTTTATTCTTCTGCACTGCTCGCCGAGCGAATCCTGATCGATAGCAATCATATCTCTGTCGGTGAGTATCTTCAGCGTCTCGTTCTCCGTGTCGGCGGTGCCGTCCTCGCGGATAAATTCACGCACATCGTTGCCGAGAATGAGCGGAGCCGCCATGAAGCACCAGAGGGTGAAATGGCTGCGGTTCTCTTCTGCGGTCAAATCACCGTTGCCGACTTCGAGCATATCCGGGTCGTTCCAGTTGCCCTTGCCGGAATATTTGAAGAGGTT
Organism: Oscillospiraceae bacterium; assembly: GCA_050873305.1. Classification (GTDB taxonomy): domain Bacteria; phylum Bacillota; class Clostridia; order Oscillospirales; family Acutalibacteraceae; genus CAG-177. The sequence goes on along the minus strand of JBNMIN010000018.1, from coordinate 18,409 downwards.
GACATTGACTTCGTATATGCCGAGAACCGACTTCCAGTTCGCCTGGATATCGGGCGTTGTGCGCCAAAGGTTGCCTGCCGCCGCGCCCCAGCGCCACGGAAGGTTTCTGCCCCATTCGCAGATGGAATAGACTATCGGGCGCTCCTCTGTGCCGTTTCTGTCGGCATATTCGGCGGTTGCGCGCATGAGCTCTCTGCCCATCTTAGCATACTGAATAGCCGCGCTGTCCTGTCTCGAAGCGACGGGGTTTTCAAGCTCGATTGTGTTCGAGCCTGCTTCGAGGGTTATTTTAACCTGATGTCTGCCGTCGGCAGTGAAGCCCTTGGTCGGCGGGACGGTGGTGGTATACTTATCCTCGCCGTTGACGGTGACTTCGAGATATTTGAAGCTGTTGCTCTTCTTTCTGATTCCGAGGGTGAGCGAATATTCGCCCGCCTCCGGGACTTCGACGGTAAACACCGCCGAGCCTCTGTGGGCGGAGAGACCGGAGATATATCTGCCGGAATCGAGGCGCTCGTCCTCCATTATCTTCGCGTCGCCGAAGAGAGCCGCATCGTCTGCGGGGACGGTAGTCTCGAAAGAGCCGTCGGCGTTGGAGACGCAGATATATTCAATATAGGGCGCACGCATCGGGATGGGCACATTGTGGCAGAAGTCATATTTGAAATATTCGACTCCCCACTCGGCGAACGTATCCGCATCTATAGCCTCATTGCCGAGGCTCGCGGGCAGATCCTCGCAGGTAAGCGATCCGTTAGAGGAATATATGCCGAGCTTGAGTCCGAGTTCGTTTATGCTCTTCACAAGCGCGGGTATGCCGCTCGGGAAGTTTGCAAAATCGCCCTGGAGTCTGCCGTTCTCGTCGCGCATGGAGGACTGCCAGCAGTCGTCGAGATTGACATACTGATATCCCGCGTCCGCAAGTCCGCTCGCCTTCATGGCTTCGGCTGTTTCGAGAATGAGCTTCTCGTCGATCCTGTTTCTGAATGTGTTCCAGCTCGACCAGCCCATCGGCGGGGTCAGAGCCGTGCCGTTTGAATATTTTTCATCGGTCGGGAAAGTGAGCTTGACGCTGTTAATCGCGTTTTTCGCCATATCCTCCGCCTCGTTTTTATCGGGCAGAATGTTCGGCGCAAACTTCTTGACCGCCGCATATGCTCCCGCGGCGACGCCTGCGAGGGCAGTCAGTTTGAATATCGATCCCATGAATATCAGTCCTTTCGGTTTAAAAACAAAAATCCACTTCTGCGAGGTTGTAAACCCGGCAAAACTGTGGTATTATTTAGTTGAACAAAAGACGCAGTTGAAGCCGTCTTTCAATAGAAATATTATCATATATACGCTTTTTGTCAAGGCAAAACGCGAAGATACGGAGGAAAACATGAGCACACAGAGACTTGTTAAAACATTCTGCGACCTTGTTTCAACAGGCAGCGAAACGGGTCACGAGCGCGCATTCTGCATAGAACTCGAAAAGGCGCTTATCGAGGCGGGCTTCGAGGTTGAGCGCGACGAAGAGGCCGGCAAGAAGTGCGGCTCGGACGGATTCAACATATACGGCTATTTCCCCGGCGAGGGCGATAGCGTGCTGCTCTCCTGCCACACCGACACCGTCACTCCCGGCGCGGCGGTCACGCCCGTTGAGCGCGACGGAGTTATATATTCTGACGGCACGACAATTCTCGGCTCGGACGACAAGTCCGGCATAGCGGAGATAATCGAGGCTGTCGCAAGGCTCAAAGAAAACGGCGAAAAGAACAGACCCGTCGAAGTCCTGTTCTCCCTCTCGGAAGAGGTCGGCATGCTCGGCTCGCGCTATGCGGACTACAGCAAGATAAAGAGTAAGACGGCTCTTGTGCTCGACGGCGAGGATATCGGCGAGATAGTCAACTCCGCCGCGGCAAATATAGTCATGTCATTCAGATTTTTCGGCAAGACGGCGCACGCCGGCATCTGCCCCGAGAACGGCATCCACGCGCTCAAGGCCGCCGCATATGCGGTCGCAAACATCCCCGTGGGTCATGTTGACGAGATAAGCGTGCAGAATATCAGCAACTTCATCTCCGAGGGCGCAACAAACATTGTTGCGGACAAAGCGTCGTTTGACATGGAGTTCCGCTCATATGACGAGGACACGGTTCAGAAGCACATCGCAGACGCGCTCGCGGTCATGAAAGAGGCGTGCGAGAAATTCGGAACCACATTTGAATATGACAGCGAACGCCACTCCGGCGCGTTCACCGTTGACCCCGAGTCGCAGTTCATAAAAGATATTTTCGCGGCATATGAGGCGGCGGGTATCCGTCCGTATCTCTCCAAGACGCTCGGCGGCTGCGACGCTTCAAACATCGCACTGCACGACATCGCCGTTGTCAACATCGGCACGGGTATGCGCGACGTTCACACGACGGCGGAAAACATCTCGATAAAAGACATGGAGGACAGCACGCGCTTCCTCTGCGAACTGCTCAAGGCATAAACAGTATCCCCGAAAGGAGCTTTTGATATGAAACTTATAACAGCGGTTATCGGCAAAAAAGACCTCAACCCCGTCTGCGACGCACTCAGAGAAGCGGGATATTCATTCACGAAGATCCCGACCTCCGGCGGATTCCTGCGCAGCAGCAACATGACTCTGCTCATCGGCGTTGACGACGACAAGCTCGCCAATGCTGTCGAGCTGATAAACAGCAACTGCAAGACCCGCACCGAGCAGGCTGAGGACAAGAAAGTCAAGGTCGGCGGCGCAACTCTGTTCGTGACAGATGTTGAGCGGTTTGAGAAGATGTAAAAAAACAAATGAGCCGTATATAAAGCGGTTCTGAAAAACCGAGCGGCCGCAGCAGTTTGCTGCGGCTGTTGTTTGTAAAGATATAACACAGGTGCTGGCAATGAAGAACAAAATATCCGAAAACAAAATATTTATTGCAGCGCCGCTCATACTCGGCGCGCTCTCATTATTTGCGTTTGCGCTTTATTTTTACAGCGCAAATCATGCGCCATACACATATACCGATGTTATAATTGCAGGACCGATATTCTCATTTGTCGGCGTAATTATTTCTTTCATCACGCGAGAAAGCAGAAAAACATATCCGACACTGTGGATATGCGGGCTTTTCGCCTGCTTGTTCGGCTTTATAATATGTGTTATGGTTATTTTGATATTGATAGCGTTTGTAGCGGCGAGAGTCAGCGGAGCATGATGCTGACAATTATGATTTGCGGGTATAAAAATTTTTGCACTTATTTAGCGCATGCATAAAGCCCCGTCGGATAACCGGCGGGGCTTTGATATATTTGCTGTATTTTATTTGCCTTCGTTCTGAAGCTTCTGCATATCCGCGGCGCGGATAGCGGTTCTCATTATCTTGCCGCTGCTGGTCTTGGGCAGCTCTCTGACGAACTCGACAACGCGGGGATATTTATACGGTGCGGTCGCGTGCTTGACATGGTTCTGTATCTCCTTGACAAGCTCGTCGCTCGGCTCATAGCCCTTGGCGAGGACAATGGTCGCCTTGACGACCTGTCCCCTGTCGGGATGCGGCAGAGCGGTGACAGCGCACTCGAGCACGGACGGATGCTCCATCAGCGCGCTTTCGACCTCGAACGGACCGATGCGGTAGCCGGAGCACTTGATAACATCGTCGTTTCTGCCGACGAACCAATAGTAGCCGTCGCCGTCGCGCCATGCGGTATCGCCGGTATTATAATAGCCAAACTTGAAGCTCTTCTCCATCGCGGCATCGTCTTTCCAGTAGTCGCGGAAAAGTCCGGTCGGATGACCCTGATCGACACGGATGCAGATAGAACCGACCATACCATCCTCGCACTGCTCGCCGTTTTCGTCGAGAAGGGCGATATCATAGCCGGGTGCGGGCTTGCCCATTGAACCGGGCTTTATCTCGACCCACGGATAGTTTGCGAGCAGGACGGAGGATTCACTCTGACCGAAGCCCTCGTATATTCTCATGCCCGTCAGTCTCTCTATCTGATGGAAAACCTCGGGGTTGAGCGGCTCGCCCGCGAGGCAGGCGTGCTCAATGTAGCTGAAATCGTATTTTGAAAGATCCTCTTTTATCAGGAAGCGGTATATTGTCGCGGGGGCGCAGAATGTGCTCGGGCGGATGCGCTCCATAGCCTCGATCATATCGATCGGGTGGAACTTCTCGGTGTCATATGCGCCGACAGCCGCGCCGCAGATCCACTGACCGTAAATTTTGCCCCATGCGAACTTCGCCCAGCCGGAGTCGGTCTGGGTCATATGTATTTTGTTCTCCTTGACGCACTGCCAATATCTCGCGGTCGTTATCTGACCGAGAGCGGAGGAGAAATCGTGGCGCACCATCTTAGGCATTCCGCTCGTGCCGGATGAGAAATAGAGCAGAGCAGTATCGGTGACAACGGTTCTCTTCTCGGGATCGGTCGGGCGCTCGAACTCGGTCGAATAGCCGCCGATAACGGAACGGTAATCTATTGCGCCGTCAACGGGCTTGTCGCCGACGGTGACATAATATTCGAGGTTCGGGCACTCGGGCAGGGAGTCGCGGACATGCTGAACAACATCGTCGTCGCCGACGGTTATGAGCATTTTGACGCCCGCTGCGTTGATGCGGTAGACATAGTCCTTCTTCATCAGCTGGAACGATGCGGGAATAACTATCGCGCCGATTTTATGGAGTGCAGTTATGATAAACCAGACTTCGGGGCGCTGCTTCAGGACGAGCATGACTATGTCGCCCTTCTTTATTCCCTTTTCGAGCAGGAAGTTGACAGCCCTGTTGCTGTTGTCTTTTATGTCTTTGAAAGTGTAGCGCGCCATATCGCCGGCATCGTTCGTCCAGACGAGGGCGAGCTTCTCGGGCTCGATATCCGCCCACGCATCAACAACATCGAAGCCGAAGTTGAAATCATCGGGTACATTTATTTTGAAATTCTGCTTCATGTCCTCATAGCTGTCAAAGTCATAGCGGGGACAGAAGCGCTTGATTATATCATCCATTTTTTCTTTTTCCTTTCGGGGAGTGTCGCAGTTTTATTCATTGATAACGGTCAGGAATCTTGTTCTTCCGTCTACCGCCGCCTGGCCGTGCGGGAGGTTCGGATCAAAATAGATAGCGTCGCCCTCATTGAGTATGAACGAGTTCTTGCCGACCGTTACCTTGACCTTGCCCTCAAGAACGAGGTTGAACTCCTGGCCGGAGTGCATGACGAGCGCAGGCTCGGTCTCCTGCTCCTCGAGCGTGACGAGCATCGGCTCCATCTGACGGTTCTTGAAGTTAAACGCAAGGCTCTCGATATAATAGCCCGAATATCTGTCAACTCGAACTCCGTCGCCGCGTCTGACGATAGTGTAGCTGTCCATTCTCGGGGATTCGCCTGTCATGAGCACGGTGCAGTCCGTGCCGAGCGCCGCCGCTATGGCATAGAGCGCGCTGACGGGGATATCTTTTTCGCCCGACTCGTATTTTTCATATTCATCATGGGAGATATTCAGCTTCTCCGCCATTTCGGTTATCGATATTTCAAGGATCTCTCGCAGTTCCTTAATTCGCTTGGGTATCTGTAAAAGCTCGTCGTTCATTCTGTGCCTTCCTTTCCGTGTATATGCGGTCTTGATGCGAACTATATTTTACTATTTTACTCTCTATATATAGTTTTTTCAAGTGTGCAGAGCAAATATAGGCTCAAAAATAATTGCGGTTTTGTTGTTTTTACAATAGAAACGCGGGCGTTTATATGCTATAATATAACACTGAAAACGAAGTGAGGAGGCTCGGTATGACAAACATCACCGAAGATATCAAATATATCGGAGTAAACGACCGCGAAATCGACCTGTTTGAGGGTCAGTACGAAGTGCCCAACGGCATGGCATATAACTCATATGTCATTCTCGACGAAAAGGTTGCCGTCATGGACACGGTGGACAGGCACTTCACCGCCGAATGGCTCAAAAATCTTGAATCGGCGCTCGCCGGCAGGCAGCCCGATTATCTCATAGTTCAGCACATGGAGCCCGACCACTCGGCGGGCATCGCGGAATTTTCCGCGGCTTATCCCGACGCCGTGATAGTCGGCAACGACAAGACTTTCACGATGATAAAGAACTTCTACGGCGGGGATTTCATCAAAAATTCGCTTTCCGTCAAAAACGGCGACACGCTCTCGCTCGGCAAGCATGAACTGAATTTCGTCTTTGCGCCGATGGTTCACTGGCCGGAGGTCATGATGACTTACGACGCAAAGGACAAGGTCTTTTTCTCTGCGGATGCGTTCGGCAAGTTCGGCGCGCTCGACGCGGACGAGGACTGGGCGTGCGAAGCGAGAAGATACTATTTCGGCATCGTCGGAAAATACGGCGGACCCGTGCAGACGCTGCTCAAGAAAGCTGCCGGGCTCGATATCGCAGTTATATGCCCGCTCCACGGACCTGTTCTCAGCGAGAATCTCGGATATTATCTGAATCTCTATGACATCTGGTCATCCTACGGCGTCGAGAGCGAGGGAGTCTGCATCGCCTACACTTCTGTATACGGCAACACGAAAAAGGCTGTCGAGTATCTCGCCGAACAGCTCAGGGCTAACGGCTGCGCAAAAGTCGCGGTCAACGACCTTGCACGCTGCGACATGGCGGAGGCTGTTGAGGACGCGTTCCGCTACGGAAAGCTCGTGCTCGCGACGACTACTTACAACGGAAGCATATTCCCGTTCATGCGCGACTTTATCGACCACCTGACCGAGCGCGGATATCAGAAGCGCACAGTTGCGTTCATCGAGAACGGCTCATGGGCGCCGACCGCCGCGAGGAACATGGCGAAGATGTTTGAAAACAGCAAGGATATCGAGCAAGTCGGTACGGTCACTATTCGTTCCGCAATGACCGACGAGAACAAAGCTCAGCTCGACGCGCTCGCAAAAGAGATTGCATAAAGAATAAGCAAAACTGCCGAACCTGTAAAAAGATTCGGCAGTTTTTATTTTAGTATAGATTCAAGTTTCCGGAATACATCCTTGCTCTCCGGCAGGAACGGAAGAAGCTGGAAGTCATGGAAAAGTCCGTCGTATTTATAGAGCTTCGCATCGACGCCTGCGCTGAGCGCATTGGCGAGGGCCGTGTCGCTGTCGCTCTCCCCCACCTCTGCCGTACCGCAAAAAAAGACTGTCGGCGGGAAGCCCGAAAAATCGGCAAATGACACCGAAAGATACGGGTCGAGAAGATCGTGCTCCCCGGCATATTTCGGGCGGCGTCTGAAATACGCTTCGTGATCTTTGAATTTTTCTTTCTTTGCGATGCCGTAAAACGGGTCGCTGTGGCAGTTTCGCTCATATGATTCGCCGCAGGCTGTCATATCGCCCCAGAGCGAAAAGCAGACGAGTTTTTTGGGCATCGCTCTGCCGGAATCCCGGAGCTTCTGCGCGAGGGCAAGCACAAGATTTGCACCGCTGCTGTCCCCGATAATTATAATATTTTCGGGCTTTATGCCCTTTGCCGTCAGCATATCCCACGCGCACATAACATCGTCGAGCTGCGTGGGGAAGATATATTCGGGCATGGTTCTGTAATCGACGCTGAAAACGGCGGCTCCGCCTGCGGCGCGGCTGTATTTCAGCGCAAGGCGGCGATAAAGATCGATAAGCTTCACTTTGAAGCTTCCGCCGTGAATATGAAAAATCACTGTGTCCGTTCCCGACTTTTCGGGAATGAGACTTTCGGCAAAACATTCGCCGCATGAAGTTCGGGTCAGGGTATAATCTTTAGGCGGCTTATATCTGCTGCCTTTATTTTTTACCGCCGCGCCCGCATTCGCGCTCATATTCTCGTTTTTTATGAATCGGGAATGGAACACGGCGCTGAGCAGCGCGCTTGTTATTCTTGCCGACACGGAAGCCATAATTATACTCCCCTGCCGAGCACGGCGTTCATATTTTTGACAAGCGGGTTCATGATGAACGGGATGAGCGTGCCCGCCTTTACAAAGCAATAGACCTCGTTCCACAGGGCGTAAAATGCGAGCTTCTGCTCCGCTTTTTCGCTCGCGCCGTATTTTTTGAGATATGTGTCGCAGAGGAAGAAGCGTTTGCCGGTCAGGTTGTTGAACTGGAACAGATCATATTCGCAGTCGGCATACATGGAATTGAGCGGATCGATGAAACCGGTTATCCGAAGCCCCTTGCCGACCATTATGTTGCCGACATTCAAATCGCCGTGGATAAGGCAGGCATCGGAGACGGGCTGGGAGAATATATTCTGAAATTTGTCTCTCGCGCGGCTCATGGTCGAGACTATCTCGGCGGACAGCTGTCCATCCTCCGAGAGCTGTTTTGCAGCCGAATAGACATCATTCATAAACGGCTCGTAGCATTCGAGCCAAGACGAGAACTGCGGGTTCATTGTGTCGCCGAATTTGCCGCACCGACATTCGTGGATGCCGTGGAGCGCATCGGTCACTTTATCGGCGAAGTCCAGCTTCGCGCGTTTTGAATAAAGCAGCTTGCCGAACGACATAAATAGCGTGCTGCCCTCGATTTTGTCCATAACATAGCAGTCGAGCGGTATACTGCCGTCGGTGCCGCGGAAATACAGAACCCTCGGCATACGCACGCCGCAGTTTTCGGACAAAAGCCGCAAATCATGCGTCTCTTTTTCGAGCATTCCGTCGGCGCGCAGGAACTTGACGACCGCTTCGCCGCCGTCGCCGAAGGTCACGCCGACTGCCGTGCCAAACGAGCCGCCGCCGAGATTCTTTGTTTTAACGCCGCTTTTGCCGAGTCCCTCTTCACATACGGCAAGCGCATATTCCGCCGCCTTTTGTGGTTCGAGGGATTTCGGGTTCACTCTTTCGACATTCATAGCACCGCTCCGTTTCGTATTTTTTCAATATAAATTTTATCAAATTACGCAGAAATATAAAATATCCCGGGGACGCTTTTTTCTATCCCCGGGAAACTTTATTCTGTCGTTTTTCTGTATGCGCTCGGCGTCATGCCGTAAGATGCGAAGAACTGCTTATATAATCCCGACGGGTTGTTATACCCCGATTCGCGGGCGATTTCGTCTATCGGAAGTTCAGTGTCCGTCATGAGCTGAGCCGCTTTTTGCAGCTTGTAGGACAGCAGCAATTCCGAAAAGCTCGCGCCGAGACGTTCTTTTATCATGCGCCCGGCATATTTTTCGCTGTAGCCGAGCGTTGACGCGAAGCCGCGAAGAGACGCGGCGCCGATATTCTCGGCAAAATAGAGATTCAGCTCATCTGCAAGATGCCCGTCTCTATCGCGCTCGTCGCGCAGAAGTTCAATAAACAAAAGCGAAAGATAATTTTCAACGGCGCGTTCGGAATAGTCCGCGCCGCCGTAATATTCGCCGAGCAGGCGCATGACGATAAAATTGACCTGCTCGGAAGTTTTATCGAACACGGTCATTTCACTGCCGATTTTCAAATTATCGGCGCATTTTTCAAATAGCTCCGTCGGAATGACGGTTTTTATTATATTATCGCCCTTGCAGCTCTTTTCGAGAGAATGCACCGTCCCCGGAGGAAGAAGGCACGCCTGACCTTTTTTGAGCGTCAACTTTTGCTCGGGATTCTTGAAGCGTTGGGTACACTCGCCGGACAGGACATAGATAAACTCATAGAACGAGTGACCGTGATAATATGGCTGCTGGCAGACGGTATGCTTTCGCATATGAAATCTGTCGGACTTTCTTGTCGGGATAAACGGCTGACCGTTTGCGTCAAGCGTCTTGAGCGTTTCTTTATCGAAGCCCGCAGATATTATTCTGTCCGCCTCTTCAAATTCTTCGGATATCATCTGCCTTATGGCAGACTCCGATAATGTAGCGTTATAATCCTCGCGCTCGTGGCGGTCAAAAAGCTGAGAAAAGCCGCTGTTAGTCATAGCACTGTGCCTCAATCTTTAGCCGCTTCGGGTTCTGCCGCCGTTACGGGTTCTGCCGCGGGAGATGTGGTCTCATGTGCTGCCGGAGCTTCGGTCGGCTGAGTTTCAACCCCACTTGTCTGTGCGGGCGCGGTATGGCTGCTCTGCGCGCGTGTACCGGAAGCGGTCGAGCCGCCGAGGGTCGGGACAAGCCCCTGATTATACAGGTCTATCGCCGAAACATGGTCGCTGCCGATATTAATATTCGTCTTGCCGTAGAGCGCCAGCTGGAGCTCGCGCGCGGCGACGGGATAGTCGATGACCCATGTGTCGAGCTGCATTCTCGCCACACGACCGTAATAAGTATAGAGCTTCGCCGCAACATAGTTGCCCTCCGAGGGCATGACCATCTGCGCTATATCGTAGTTCATCCACTTCTGGGCAAACGCCTGAGTTAAAAGCGAGATTATCTCTCCCCTGCCGTAATTTGTATGAACATTCGGCAGGACGATATCCATAGCGTTGTTGAGCTGACCCAGGGACGCGCCCTGTGCACTCTTGATGAGTGCGGTTATTATCGTGCGCTGTCTCGCAGTTCTGCCGAGGTCGCCCGCCGCATCGACATGGCGGATGCGGGTATAGACGAGCGCCTGCGCTCCGTTGAGCTTCACGGCATCGCCGGACTGAATTTTATCTATCTGAGTGGTCGTGCGGTTGATATACTCCGCCTCATACGGCTCGATTTTCAGCGTCACGCCGCCGAGCGCATCGATAAGCTTCGGGAAGCTCTTGAAATCGACACTGATATAGTGATCTATTTCTATCTTGTAGTCGTTCTCGAGCGTTTCGATAAGAACGGGATAGCCGCCCCATCTATATGAATGGTTGAGCTTGCAGCAGCGCTCGGGATTTCTCGCCGCATCGGGGATGTTCATATATGTATAGCTGTCGCGCAGGAAAGAGACGAGGGTTATCTTCTTCGTGCGCTTGTTGAGCGAGAGCAGGATAAGGGCATCCGAGCGGCCCGAATTGCTCTCGGCATCGTCAACGCCGATAAGCAGGACATTTATAACATTCTTGCTCGAATATTTTGCGCCGCCGTTCTTCGCCCACGCCGTTATGAGCGCATCGAGACCGGAAGTGTCCGCCGCGTCATACATATCGTCGAACTCATCCTCGGGCGCGAGAGTATAATCCGGATCGACTTTTCCGTCCTTATCTATATTGATAAGTCCGACTTTTGAAAAAATGTACACGCCAAAAATCACAGCCGCAATAACCAACGCCGCGACGGCAACGGCTATAAATATCTTCAGATTTTTCTTGTTGTTGTCCATGAAGAACTCTTTTGCACTTCGTTTCTTTTCGCTCACAAAACATTCTCCTTCGTTCGCGCACATACGCGTTTTCTGTTTTTATCTTACCATACAATGAAAGCAATTTCTACAGTCTTATATATTTTCGGCAAAATACACATAAAAAGAGCAGCCCATAGGGACTGCTCTCTTAGATTTATTTCGATTTCTGGGACTCGCTTCTTGAGCTGCTCTTGGTGTTCTTGGCGGTTTTTGCGTTCTCCGCACCGTGGACATAGGCATAAGTGTAGTTGTACTTATACTTTCCGCGGTAGTAATATCCGCCGCGCTCATCTTCGACGCAATTGAGGACAAAACCGACTATCTTTGCATCAGCAAACTCGAGCTGGCTGACGACATTAACGAGCTCCTCTTTCTTTGTTGAACCGGGGCGGACGACTATAACAGCGCCGTTGGTATACTTCGAGATGACCGCCGCATCGATAACCGCAGAAACGGGCGGAGTATCGATGAATATATAGTCATATCTCTCTTTGAGCGTCTCCATAAGCTCAGCAAGAGCCTCACTGCTCAGAAGCTCGCTGGGATTGGGCGGAAGATAGCCCGAGAATATAACATCGAGATTATAATCGTCTATCCTGACTATGGCCTCTTCAAGAGTGCAGGCGTTGACAAGCACATTTGTAAGACCGGGCGACGACTTGCGCGCAAGAAGTCTGTTGATGTTCGGGCGGCGCAGATCGCAGTCTATAAGCAGGACTCTGACATTAGTCTCGGCGAATGTTATCGCGGTGTTGAGCACATTTATGCTCTTTCCGTCGCTCATGCCACAGCTTGTGAACTCAACGACCTTGCAGCCCTTGCCGGGCATAGAGAAAACAATATTGCTTCGCAGGGTGTTATACGCCTCGTCAACGATGAAGCTGGTGTTATCACCGAGGATATATTTACGCTCAGACGGAGAATGATGGCTGCTTACTTTATGTCTTTTTCTTATAAGCTTCATTTAGACGCGCCCCCCTTCTTCGAAAAGAAACCTTTCTTTCTTTCACCGTTGTCGTCATAAAGATTGAAATCCGGTATCTTGCCGATGACAGGAGCGTCGAAGAGCTTGGCTATATCATCCTCGCCCTCAATATAAGAATTGAAGAGAACGAGCAGAACGATTATTGCAAAAGTGAGTCCCGCGCCTATAACACAGCCGATAAGAGCCAGTTTCTTATAAGAAGGATATGCTATTCCCTCGGGCACGCGCGCAAGGTCAACGACCTTGACCGAGCTGCCCTCAACGAGGTTCATTATAGCGTCCGGAGCGACCTTGGCTATCTCATTGACTATCTTTGCCGCCTCTTCCGGGTCATTATTGCTGATAGATATTTTAAGTATAGGTGTATCCTCAACAGCCTCGGCAGCGAATGACGCGCGTATCACATCAACATCGTAGTTATCACCGAGCTTTTCTTTGACTCTGTTGAGAACATTGTCGCTCGTGAGCAGCCCCTGATATGTAGTAACAAGATTCTGGGATGCGCTGAGGTCGGAGGAATATATCTTTTCGTCATTTTCGCCGGTGTAGTTCTGAATATAGATAGTCGCTGTCGCCTTATACTGCGGGGTTATGAAGAACTTGGCATAGAGAAATGCGCCCGAGCCGCAGATAATACCGACAAGCAATATCAACCAAAGTCTTTTGAGAACTTCAAAGAAAAGGCGTTTAAGATCAACGTCAAATGTTTTTAGTTTTTCCATTAGCAATCCCCTCTCAAGAACTGTCGATATGTAACATTATAATTATACATACCGTGACACTGTTAATCAAGTTATTTTTACTTTTTCTTACTTTACGCCAAAACGGCGCATCATTTCTTTATAATTTTTGACAGCTTCGCTGTCCGCGCTTTTCACTCCGCGCATCCAGGCACGCAGTTCAAAAAACTGGGTAAATATTATTTTAACTGCCCTGACGGCATAGGCTATCGGTAAAAGCACGGGAAGTTTGTCAACTATCCTGCTGCGGCGGCGCATCTCGGACGAAGAGATAAACAGCTTTCGTTTAACGGCTGCGGCAAAAGAATTGCTGCCGTCCTCATTTGCGAGATACATCACCATATTAGCGGCCTTGCCGTAGCTTCCGGACTCAAAGACATATTCGCCCATCTCATCAAGCAGCTCGCTATCCGGCTCATCTCCGAACCAGTGAAGCGCAAGCGCCTTGAGATTGCCCATAATCTCGCTGAGACCGTACCGCTCAAAGACGGAATCTATCTTCACCCAATCGAGCTCGTCCTTATATTTTTTCATATAGAGCGCCATATCGGCAAAGAATCTGACACCGACACCGCCCTGATGAAAATGGCCGAAGAGGTGACCCATAAGGAAGATGTAGTTGTCGCTCGGGTCAAAATGATATTCAAATCCCTCGCCGTCTGTATGCTGCCACGGCGGCGCAAAATATCCATCGAGCCCGGTCTCGCGCTGATGATCAAGCACGGATTCGTGAACCTCGACCGAGATAAACGGATCACGGTGAAAAACATCGTGATGACCCTTATGTCCCTCAAAGCTGTACCCCGCCTGCGTGAGGACATTCTTTATCTTCTCATGGCTGTCGAGATCGGCATAGACATCTATATCAGCCATTTCGCGCATATCCTCGGACGGATAGAGCTGAGCAACATCCGCGCCCTTGAGAAAGATGTGCTTTATACCAACAGATGAAAACAAATCCTCAAGTTCTCCGCGGGTCATCTTCTGATTGGCGCACTTGAACATAAGCATATTATGGCTGCTTTGGAGTTCCGTGACGATATTCGTCGGAACATCTCTGTTTTTACGCAGGGCATACCATAATATATTTGTCATATTATGCTCGCGGGCAATTTCGAACAGTTTTTCAAAATCGCCTCTGAAATCATCTGCCATCGAGCCCTCAAGCACGGTGCGCACAAGAAAAATATAATCTTCGTAAAGCTTCTTCACTTATATCCTCCGCTTTCAGCCGTTGAGAACAGCCGAAGTTATCTTCCTGACTATTTTATCATCCTGAACAACGCTGAATTTCCTGGCAAAAAGGCAGCCGGAGTTCATCAGCTCATCATAATCTTCTGATTTGAATATGTACGGATCGCCGCGTGTCCAGTCAATATACCGTATGCACGCTTCGTGATCATTGTCGAACTTCTTGCTGTGCAGGTTTGCCGCGAAATCCGAATTTATCATAACCGTCTGAACAAAAAATTCGTCCGGGATATATGTGTGCCTAAACTGCCTGAACACAAATGATTTTTGCGAGATAAGATATTTTGCAAACTCGCCTGTCACGCTGAACCACTGCGAGCCGCGCTGTATCTTCTTCCCCTTTACCCTGTTTATTCCGAGTGCACGCCCGATAACCGTCTCCGACTTTGTGATAAGACGGTTGAAAAGGTTTCTTCTGCCGGGGGCAAAATGATAATATCTGACGCGTTCAAACTCTTTTTCGGTCGGCTCGGGTGCGCCGAAATGAACGAACTCCTCGCCTTTGTGGGCATCGAAATAGCTGTGTATTTCATCCTGATTTTTAAGCGGCAGATCGGCGCCGGAAAGAAGATGAACATAGTCATATTCACGCCCGCTCTCAAACGCCGCTTCGAGCAGCTCATACTCGCATCTGACCATGCCAAACCCGCCCCATTGTATATGAATGCGCGGGACGAACTCGACGCGGGAGTTTTGCAGAACGTTTTGGATTCTGCCGATATCGAGCTTTGAATGGGAATCGATGTGTATATAAATATCGTTGCGCTCGTCATCGATACATTTGAGAAGACTCTCAAGCAAATCAAACTGATCGTGAGCTATTATCAGATATGCGTGCATGGTGCACCTCCAATCGCGGTTACAATTTATATACTGTTTTATTTTTTACGTGACAAGGCAGAATACAACGGCCACGCAAAAGCGAAAATTATCGCTTTTATCTTTCGCTTCGCCGAAGCGCCGCAGCCGAGAAACGCTGCAATGGCGCCGCGTATTTTTTTTATGACTTCGCGCTTGAACCACGGTTCACGATCGATACCGGAATGCATGCTCTCCTCAGCGCAGAACATGAGCACGCGCATACGGATATCCGCCGTATCTTTTCGTCCGAGCGACTTTCCGCACTCGCTGCCGCAGATATATTCGAGAACAGATATGCGGTCGATTATCTTTTTGTCGTTGAGCCGGCTCATGAGGCTGTCCGGTGCGGATTCGTAATGATAGAGCCGTTTATCGGTATCCGCCTGCACCGAGATATTTTTGCTCACTTCGTAGTTGAAGAGCCAGTCCTCGGCAATAACGAGGCTTTCGTCAAAGCGGATTTTCCCTATCGCCTTTTTGGAATAGACGGAACGCCAGACATTGTTGTGCTTGCCGCAGGCGGAATAGGCAATTATGGATTTTTTGTCACTGAGCACTGTTATTTTATCATCAATCGAAATTTCATCAGGGCGTGAAGAATCGAAATAGCCGCAGCCGGAGCGATCGGCGTTGTTTTCGAACGCGTTTTTCATCAGGGTTTCGTACATATCGAGCTCTATGAAATCATCGGCATCGACAAAGCCGATGTATTCGCCCGACGCCATGTCGAGTCCGGCGTTGCGCGCGGAAGACGCGCCGTTATTCTTTTTATGTATCACCCTAACGCGCCAGTCGCGCCCCGCCCACGAATCGCACATCGCGGGGCAGGCATCCGGCGAGCCGTCGTCGACCAGGACAAGCTCTATATTCCCATATGTCTGCGAAAGTATACTTTCGACACATCTGTCAAGATGCTTTTCCGCCTTGTAGACGGGAACTATTATGCTCAGAAGCGGTTGTCTGTCCACTCGCTCACCTCCGACGGTTACTTGATTATCTTTCTGACTGCACGTTTCAGCAGGCTCTTTGCCTTTTGGGCTGTACTTTTATGGAATGCATATTTTTCGGCGATTTTTGCAAAATCCGCATTTTCGTCCGAGAATATTTCATCCATGCACTTCTGCCTCGTCGGCGGCACGGGAACGCTTTTCACGGCGCTCGGATTATTGGCAACAGCTTTGTTATAATCCGCCGCGCACATTTTCACGGCGTCCGATATATTATTTATCGCAGCATCTCCGCGCGGAGTGCGAACAAAAATCAATGACAGTCCGCGGTTATCTGAATCAAGCGGATTATTTTCGTCCATGCCCCACGCGTCAGCTATAGTAATATCGGTAAAGCGGTTATTCCCCTTTGCGGGACAGCTATAGCACGACGGGCGCAATATGTTGTCCGAGAGGAACAGGCGCATATACGGGTCATTTGAAAACAGGCACTTGTACTCCCCTGCCTCGGATTTTATTTTAACAGAGTAGTTCTTCCAGCCGTCCTGCTTGTCTCTGAAAGAGACGGACGAAACCGCCGTGCCTTTTGAGACAGCGTTCAGATATTTAAGCCACACTTTTTCGGACGGCACGCCGTGGCATATAAAATCAACGAGCAGCAGGTTTTCATATTCTTTTCCGAGGAACAGGCGCATGGCGTTGACCTGGCACGGCGTTCCAGAGAAGAGAACTTTTCTTCCGCTTTTTAGCTCACGGCGAACAACGCAATAGATATCTCCCGTATTGCTCTGAACGTATTTGCTGGTTCTGAGTTTTTCGAGTTCATCACTATTTTCGACAAATATATGGTGCACGCCGAAATCGCTGTCAAAAGCCGCGCCGCAGACTATGCCGCCCTCCGATATCACCTTATCAGCAAGAGCGGAAAACACACCGCCTGAAGAGCTGGCACCGACGACAGCTTCATCACGATTCACAGCCAGATGCGTTTCGGGTATTTTCTCCCGCTCATTTCCGACATTCAACGCCGGGCAGACTTTATCGCACGCGCCGCAGTTGACGCACTTTGTTTTGTCAATTTCAGGATAGGCAAAGCCCTCCGCATCGCCGAGCATGGAGATGCAGCCGACGCCGCAGGCATCTGCGCACGCGCCGCACCCAACGCACTGATCTTTTCTTATATCTATCATTGCGCACCTCACATAAATTTTCTGAGGAGTTTTATTTTTCCCTTGGTCAGCGAATCCGCAATAACAACTGCCGACCTGAATTCACTGCTTTTTACAAACACCGCAAAGAAGATAACATTCGAGACAACAGTGCATATAACAAGGCGAAGCACAAGAGTCAGAATAAGCGAATTGAAACTGACAAAGTGGCTTATTCCGATGCATATGGCGCACGAAACGGCGGTCACTCCGCCATAAATCAAGAGCTTTTTGAGCAGTTCCCTGCACCCGCTGTGGAAAACAGTAGTAAACAGATTGTGAAGAAGCCACGGCATACCGACAATAAGCATACTCAACACCGTTGAAAGCAGGATGCCGTAAAGCCCCCAAAACTGAACCATTATAAGATTCATAACAAGGTTGGTTCCGGCGGTCACAAGAGGTCTGAATCTGTCCTCATGCCAAATTCCCGAGGCATCTTTATACAGATTGAGCAGAGAGTTTATCTGCTTAACAAAGAAGTAAACGCAGAACAGTATTACCATGCCGTAAGAGAGCAAATTCTCTTTCTTGACCCAGAGTTCGATAAACGGCTGATACATGCATGCGAGACAGCACACGCAGAAGTTAGACATCCATGAAATTATAAAAGCAAACTTTTTCAGATCGTTGAAATTCTTCTCGCTGCTCTCCGTCACGATGCTGTTGCCTATTCCCGCAAGTGCGGAATCCATAACAAGAGATACAAATCCAAACACCGAAGAAAGAATAAAGAAATAATTCTGATACTGTGCGAGGACTGTTAACCCGAGGAATGCCGAGATAACGATTGTGTCCGCCGAATCTACGACTATCGCGCCTATTCTCGATGTAAACAAATCGCGCACACGGCGGTTGATTATCTGAACCTGTTCTTTCGGAAGCTTTCCTTTTGCCTTATATTGCGGATACAGCTTATCAGACACTATTGCAGTCACAATATTTGAAACAATACCAAGCAGCAGCGCTACCATGATATATGCATAGTAGTTTTTGAACACCACGAGTACAACCGCCTGCAGCCCATACTTGACTGTTCCGATAACAAGCCCGATTTTATTGCCGATATCGTTGCGCTGATGGGCATAGAGAATGCAGTTCTTATAGGCAAACAGCCAGTATGTCAAAACGGTTGTCATAAGATTTATTGCATAGAGGACATATATATTGATATCCGCCG
>JBNMIN010000017.1:0-29362 GCA_050873305.1 Oscillospiraceae bacterium | reverse complement strand
GTCATATATTCCGGCGAGCGTATCTTTTCGAGCATGTTTTCAAACCACTCGGGGCAGTCGATTTTCTGTGTTAGATTCGAGCTGTTTATTATCGAGATAAAATCCGATGCGGTCGAGCATATTACGCTCGCCGCCTTTTCATATCCGTCGCCGATGAGCCTGTTTATAAGACTTGCCCGCGAAGAAAAGTATGCCTGTTCCTCGGTTGAGAGCGAAGCCGTCAGCGGCTTCTGCGCCTCGAACTCTTTGGAATCTATCCCGAGAGCCGAGCAGATTTCTTCAAATTTTTTCGGCGAGATGCAGATGTTCATGTGTATGCTCGAAAAATTCTCGATGCGGCGCAGCTGATGAATGTCGCCGGGGCATATCATGCACAAAGTGCCTTTGCTTATCTCGGAAATTTTGCCGTTTATCTCGTGGCAGACGCGCCCGTCCGTTACAAGAAAAATCTCATAGTAGTTGTGCCCGTGCTCCGTCGTACCCTCCGAGCCCCAGAGGTGAAATGACACGGAATATTTGCTTATAATCGGATTCGTCCTGTAGTCGATAATGTTCAGCCTGTCCGTATCTTTTCACTCCTTTGATTGGTGCTTTCTTAAAAATAACACACTTTATCGGCGATTTCAAGACTTTATATTGAGCGTAGAGATATAAAATTAAAAAAACCGCTCATTAACATTAAAAAATAGCAAGAAAAACAATATATACTGTTTTATAATAAATACAACATAATTTTTATGGAGTTTGCACAAAATGCCTCAGCTTAAACATTTCGTTGAAAAGTCCCGCGAGGGAACCTATTATACAATACCGTTCACCGTGCCCGAAAATGTCTCCCGCGTCACGGTGTCGTATTCCTATTGGCAGGGCACAAAGGGACTGCTCAGAGAGATACACCCGCAGAATATAATCGACCTCGGTCTCATGGACGAAAAGGGGAGATTCCTCGGCTGGTCGGGCAGCGCGCATCCGAGCATATTCGTCGGCGAGGATAAGTCCACGAACGGCTATCTTGTGCAAAGACCCGAGCCGGGCGAGTGGTCTATAATCGTCGGCGCGTATCATGTCGTGCCCGCAGGTGTCGAGGTCACATATGATATCGGGTTTGAATATCGCAAACCCGGCGACCCCGAGCCGAAGCGTTATAAACAGGATGCGCCCGAAGATATATCTTCTGATAGCGCGAATGCCGAACCCGAACTGCTCTTCGGCGACCTGCATATACATACTATAGCCTCCGACGGCGCACTCGATTCCGAAGCCGTCGGGAAGCTCGCCCGCGATATCGGGCTCGATTTCGTCGGGCTTGCAAACCACAATAACTATGCCGATAATTTCTGCCTGCCGGATATCCCGGGGCTGACTTTTGTTTACGCAGTCGAATGGACGCACTATAAAGGGCATATAAATTTCTTCGGAGCTAAAGCGCCCTTTGAAAACAGCTTCATAGCGAACACGCCCGAAGAGATGGAAAAGATAATCAACGACGCCCGTTCGCTCGGCGCGGTCATATCGGTAAATCATCCGAAATGCCCGTTCTGTCCGTATAAATGGAACAGCGTGAACTTTGATATGATCGAGGTCTGGAACGGACCGATGCGCGGGACTAATATCCGCGGCATAAAGTGGTGGACTCAGCTCCTGCGTGAGGGCAGACACATACCCGCCGTCGGCGGCAGCGATTTCCATCGCCCTAAAGATTTCGCGAAGCTCGGCAATCCTATAACGGCCGTATATTCGCCGTCGCGCCGCCGCGAGGATATACTGAAAAATATCCGCGCAGGGCACTCTTTCGTTTCGAGCGGAGTTGACGGCGTGCGCCTTACTCTGACCTGCGGCTATGCAATGATGGGCGATGCTGTTCGCTATGACAAGAACAAAAAACTCCATCTTCATGCCGAACAGCTCCGCGGCGAAACACTTGTTCTTGTCACAGGCAGCGGCGAGCGCGTGATAAAGCACTTTGCGCGCGGAAATCTTGATATCGATATAGAGCCGAAAAACGATAAGTTCGCTTATGTCAAGGCAATCAGAGGGTGCGGAAAACTCGGCGCAGTCCGCGCGCTCACAAATCCGATATATTTTCAGAAAGAGGAAGAGGAGGATAACTGATGGAACCTTCAAACACTTTGAACCGAAAACGCACTTCCCCGTTCCGCTACGGCTTCGGCATGCTCGGCACATCGATTCCGATAAATATGCTGAAATCATATGCCGCCGCATATTATGTTCTGAAGCTCGGACTCATCACGACCGACCAGATGGCGAAGATACTGTTTATCTATACCTTTGTCGATGCTATCGATAACCCCGTCTACGGCTTCCTTTCGGACAGAACGCATACCAAATGGGGCAAGCGCAGACCGTGGCTCGTTATCGGCACTCCGCTGATGATTCTTTGTTTCGTGCTGTTCTATAATATGCCCGCGCGCGTGCAGTCGAACTCCGGTCAGGCTTATCTCTATATTCTGCTGATGTACATACTCACCGGTACGCTCGATTCGCTCATGAACGCAAACTACGGCGCTCTGTTCCCGACCCTTTTCAAGACCGACGAACTCAGAGCAAAGACCAATGCTATAAGACAGGTCTGCCAGCTTGTTGCGATGGTTATTTCAATCGTGCTCACTCCCGTTGTCACTTCAAAGATAGGCTATAACCTCACTGCGATCATCTACGGCGTTATCGCCCTCGCAGTCATTATGTTCATGACCTTCGGCTGCCACGAGAATATCGAAGAAGAGGAAGCGGAGGCGGCAAACGGCGAGAAGCCCGATCTCTTCAAGGCGATATTCGCTCTCATCACCAACAGCAAATTCTGGATATTCGGCTTTGCAAACGCGCTCTATTCCGCCGCATTCTCGCTCATTTCTCAGGCGATTCCGTTCTATGTTCAATATACTCTGAAGCTTGAAAGCTCCATGACAACAGTCATGCTCGGTGTGGTGTTCGGTGTAGCGCTTGTCGGCATAGTCGTCTGGTCTAATGTCGTAAAACGCGCGGGCATTATGAATGTCTGGAGACTCGGATTCGCCGTGCTGACCGTCGGATTTATCCCGCTGTTCTTTGCAAACACAATGCCCGTTGCGGTCGCCATAATGTGCATTATGGGTATGGGTGTCGCCGGATGCCTTGTCACTATCGACTGCATCGGCGCGAAGATAATCGACGATGACTATTCCCGCCACGGTGTCAAGCGCGAGGGAATGCTCACAAGTCTCGTCGGCGTCATGAACCGCCTGAACGGACTTTATGTCTCGCTCGGCTATAAAGTTATCAGCGTGGCGTTCGGCTTCGAGAGCGGAGCGAACCCCGGCTCGAATCCCGATATGGCGTCGCGATTCCTGCTCTGCGTATTCCCGTTCATAGCCATGGCTGTGGCAACAATATTCACCCTGTTCCTGCATTTCAAAGATGAGTCAAACGACTGGTGCGATTTCAAAAAGAAGAAAGAGTTAAAAGCAAATGTCTAAGTATCTTATAATCAATGCCGATGATTTCGGCTATAATCCGCAGCAGACAAAGGCAATAGACGAGCTCATGCGAGGCAAATTGATAACCTCGACCTCGCTCATGACCGTCGCGCCGGATGCCGCCAACGCCGCTGAGCTCGCAAGGCTCGGCGGCTATCCCGTCGGCGTGCATCTGACTATAAATTCCGATGACAGCAAGAACCGCTGGCAGAGCAACAGCGGCGCGCCCTCGCTCAGTGAAAAGGGGATGGGACTCTATGAGAGTCAGGTCGGGCTCGCTCTGCACGCCCGCCGCCGCGATGTCCGCGCGGAGCTTGAGGCGCAGTATGATTTCATCAGCTCAAGGGGCGTCGAGGTCGACCATGCCGATAACCATTGCGCCACGCTCTACGGCATAAACGGCAGGCGTTTCTATATTGATGCATATAATTTCTGTGCAGAACATTCCTTGCCCTACAGATTTCCGAAAACTCCGGGATTTTTGTCCAGACAGATTGACAGGGAAGCCCCCGATGTGATAAAATGCTTCCAGAAAATTATTGTTGGAGCGGGTGAGCGGCGCGGAGTCGGCCTGCTCGATGACCTTGTGTCGAATCCGTGGTCGATGGATCGCATAAAAGATTACGACACCCTGCGAAAATATTATCTTGACGCTGTCGAAAACTGCATCGACGGCGTGACTGAGATTTTTATGCACCCTGCGTATCCGATAGATGACAAGCCCGGCGAGTGGACGAAGCGCGTCTATGAATTGAAACTTCTTCAAAGCGGCGATCTTCTCGAGGCCGCGCGCAGGAATAATATCGAATTAGTCTCGTGGTCGGTTTTCAGGGACCTCGGGAAAATATAAAAGAAACGAAGGATGAAAACAATGAAAAAACTTCTGAGTGTTTTCCTCGCCCTTGCGCTTCTGCTGAGCTTTGTAACGCCGGCATTTGCGTATCAGGGCGCGAAAACCGCAGACACAGCAGCGCAGGCGGAGAAAGCGCACAATCCCGCGGCCTGCACCGATTGCCCCGTGGTCATAGTCAGGGGAATGGATATGATGGGGCTCTATATCGATAAAGGCACCGAGAATGAGCGCAACGCCTTTGAGTTTGATCTGGGCGATTTGCTCTCCATGCTCTACAAGGGCATCTCCGGCGCAGTCAAAGCCAAGGATATCGATCCCTTCTTCCAGGCTGTTATCGATTATGCGGCGAACCTGCTTGACGGCTATTCGATGAAAGAAAACGGCGAGTCAAAGTACAATGTCAGCGTTGAAAAATATCCCGAGAGCGCGGAAAATCATTCCGAGATATGGAACGATTTTGATTCTGTCAACGAGCGCGGAATGGCGCGCACCTGCGCCGAAAATCTTCCCGCCAACCATACCTATTTCTTCACCTATGACTGGCGTCTAGATCCTTACAAGGTCGCCGACGATATCGCCGCTACAGTTGACAGAGCTATCGCCGAGTCGGGTCACGACAAGGTCTCGATATTCTGCGCGAGCATGGGCGGTATAATGACCGTCGCTTATCTGACAAAGTACGGTTACAGCAAGGTTGACCGCTGCGTCTTTATGTCTTCGACATTCTGCGGTGCACAGGTTGCCTCCGATGTTCTGACCGGCAAGATTGAACTCAAGGCAGATACAATGTATAATTATTTCTCCGGCCTGCTCGCCGATGCAACAGGCTCGAACGCTGCCGCTGCGGCATTCATGAAGGCGCTCAACACCGTCGGCGCATTCAAACTGCTTCAGAAGGTTACCGATTATATTGTCGATAACTATAAAGACGAGGTCTATGAGCGAGTGCTCGTTCCCGATTTCGCCTATATGCCGGTTCTCTGGGGACTCGTTCAGCCGCAGGATTACAATGACGCAGTCGATTTCGTTTTCGGTGACAGCGCGTCGGAACATGCCGATTTCCTCGCTTACGGCAATCGCCTGCAGAAGATGATGTCAAACCGCACCGCGCTCATTGAAAATATGATACGCGACGGTGTCAAGGTTGCGATTATTTCCCATTACGATAAGCCGCTGGCTCCGCTCTATGAGAGCGCGGATTTCACGGGCGACGGCGTGCTCGAGACATATGAGATGTCCGGCTATGCAACTGTCGCGAAGTACGGCGAGACCCTCGGCGATGATTATGTTCCCGCCAAGGCGGAGTATCTGTCGCCCGACAGATGCGTCGATCTCTCGACCGCGCTTTTCCCGAAGTATACTTATATAATCAAAGGCGCGCCCCATGTCTCCGCATCTTACGGTACGGATTACAGCAACTTCTTCCTTTGGCTCGCGACCTGCGACGGTGATTTCTACGCCGGCGTGAATGAGGATTATCCGCAGTTCATGCTCTCGGGCACTGATCAGCACCTGAGCAAATGGGCAAGCTGAAAATCATAGAATAAATGCCACCCAAAAACCTGTCTACGATTTTCTGTGGGCAGGTTTTTATGTACCGGTATGCTGAGAAACGCATGATAAATCAGAGCTTATCAGATTTTATCGCATAATCCGTTCAGGCTCCCCTGTAGGGGAGCTGGCTCGGCGAAGCCGAGACTGAGGGGTTAGTTTCGCTTCGCTCAATGTCAGCAGTAGGGGCGGATATCATCCGCCCGCGAAATTTGCGTGATTTATTGACGCGTAACTTGCAGGGTTCGGCGACCTCGACGCATCGCGGCAACGGCACAACAGAATGAACCGTTCCACCGCAACAGCAAACAAAAAATCAGCAGCCGCTCCATATCGGAAACGGCTGCTGTAATTATTTAATTCTATCAGATGAAGTCCTTGACGGTGTCATAAAGACCGGTGTCAACATAGTTGCCTTCGCTTCTGATGGCGGCGCCCCATTTGCGTGCTATCGTGTCGAAGTCGTCGTTCTGTATGTCCGCACGCTCAAAGCCTTTCTTGCTGCCGATGATGAACCAGTCGGAAGTGTCCGCACCGTCACCGCAGCCCTTATAGGACCAAATCGTCCAGCTGAAGTTTGAGTTCTGGAACAGGGTGAGAACATGATCCCAGGTCGCGCTGCCCATGGGCTTGAACTCGCCGATGTAGAGCGGAACATTGTAGGGATAGAGCTTCGCCATAAAGACGAGAATGTTGAACTTGAAGTTGCTGCTGTCGTAGAAATGAAGCTGATAAACAACATTCGTCCAGCCGATGAACCACGGCGCGGGAAGATTGTAGAGTCTCCAGATGCCCTCCATGGTCATTATGTGATCCGCGTCAACTTTGCGTATAGCCTTATAGAGGCGGTTGTAAACGGAGATGGTGACAAGGTTGTTCTTCTCAAGATAGGAGTTGACATCGCAGTTGGGCTCGTTGAGCAGGTCATACATCGCAACAGCGGGGTTGCCGTTGAAGCGCTCCGCCACAGCGACCCACAGCTCTATCGTCAGCTTTCTCCATTCCTCTGCCTGCTTTGTCAGCTTGAACAGGCCGCAGTCACCGACCTTGCCGCAGTGATCCTTGTTGCTCTGATATCCGGGCGCGCCGTGGAGATCGAGAATAACATAGAGTCCGCGCTTCGAGCACTCGGAAACGACCCAGTCGAGACGGCTGAAATCCCATTCGCCGTTTTCGTCAAGAATCTTTGTGCCCTTGTCGTCATAGTAGAAGTTGCGGAACCAGAACGGAACGCGCACGCAGTTGAAGCCGAGCTCCACTATCTTGTCGAGGTCATATTCGGTTATCCAGTTGTCCTCGTAGATGTTGATGAGCTCGTATGCCTTCTCAACGCCGAAACGCTCGGTGAGGGTGTTGAGGGTCGAGATGTTGTCCTCGGAGTTCGAGATGGGGGACATCCATGTCTCGTGGATGAGCCATGTGCCGAGGTTCACGCCGCGCAGAACAACTTCCTCGCCGCGCTTGTTGTAGATTTTTTTGCCCTTTGTGTGCAGCATATCCTCGTCGGTTATCGCGCCGCGCTTTTCGGCGGTCTTTTCGCCGTTGTCGGCGTATACCGGCAGACACACCGCGCTTATCATGAGCACCAGGCACAGCAGTGCGCTGAACACTCTTGAAAGTGTGCTTTTTTTCATTTTCTTATCCTCCTGAAAAATGAAATGTCTGTAAACTTATAATAGCATTTTTGCATGGATTTTACAATAGCGAACATCGAATATTTCCAAGTTTATATATTGTTTATATATTGCATTTGCAAGGCATTGTTAACAAAAAAATTCGAGAACATTGATGAAAACGCCGAATTTCCTCAAAAGCCTTGCCTTATTCCGGCTGTTTGTATATACTAAAGTAAAGTTAGTAATTAAAAGGAGAAAATTATGGAGCGTATAGTTACCGAAAAAAGAAGCTTTGTCGATGAATACGGCAGAGAGCGCATCTTCTACGGCGTCAATATCGTGGATAAGCGCAAGGACAGCGAGGACAACAAGTTCGGCTTTAATATCGACGATAAGCTGCTCGACGAGATGACCTCGCGCGGACTCAATCTTATCCGCCTCGGCACCACCTGGAGTATGATCGAGCCCGAGCCCGGCAGCTACAACGACGAGTATCTCGACGATATGTACCGCATCTTCGATCTCTGCGCCGCTCACGGTGTCTATATACTCTTTGATATGCATCAGGATCTCTATTCTCCGCGCTGCTACGGAGACGGAGCACCCGATTGGGCGACTATAACCGACCAGTACGATCCCAAAGAGCCCAAGCTTGTCTGGGCTGCCGGCTATTTCTGGGGCAAGGCGACTCAGCGCGCGTTCGATAATTTTTGGAACAACCGCGAATATAACGGCAGGGGTCTTATCGATTATTTCGCCGCCATGTGGCAGCATGTCGCGGCTCGCTTTGCGGATCATCCCGCGCTCTTCGGCTTCGATATGCTCAACGAGCCCTTCCTCGGCTCGGACGGCGGCAAGCTTTTCAAGAAGCTTATCTCCACCGCTGTCGGCACCGTTATCGGCGACAAG
The DNA here is from genome assembly GCA_050873305.1 of Oscillospiraceae bacterium. Classification (GTDB taxonomy): domain Bacteria; phylum Bacillota; class Clostridia; order Oscillospirales; family Acutalibacteraceae; genus CAG-177. The sequence goes on along the minus strand of JBNMIN010000017.1, from coordinate 20,960 downwards.
CGCGTCAAGTGCTTCAAGCTCGTCGGTGATTTCCTCAACAAGCAGAGACGCGACGAGGTCAAATATCTTGAGCAGATAACCGGCGATGTCCTCAAGGATGTCACACGCAAAGCCGGATACGAATATGTCAGAAAGTTCGATATCGAGAAGTATTCTCCGTTTATCAACAAAGTTTCTACCGCTATCCGCGAGGTTACCGACAAGGGCATACTCGTTATGGAGAACTGCTATTGGTCGAACACCTGCATCCCGTGCTCGACTCCCGCAATAGAGGTCAACGGCGAGCGCGAGAAGAACTTCTGCTTCACTCCTCACGGCTACGATTTCATGGTCGATACCCCGCAGTATAAGTATGCGAGTAACGACAGAGCCAGAGCCATATTCGAGGAGCATGTCAGAACTCAGGACAGACTCGATGCACCCGTGCTCGTAGGCGAGTGGGGCGGCTTCGGCGGCGAGGGCGAGGATTGGCTCCCGCATATCGAGTTCCTCGTCAACTTCTTCGAGCAGCACAAGTGGGGCTTCACTTATTGGCACTATGTTGATGATATGTTCAACAGCCCGCTGATGAAAGTCCTCAGCCGTCCTTATCCCGTCGCTGTCAGCGGCAGACTCATTTCATACGGCTTTGATCAATCTGCTCAGGAGTTCAATCTCTGCTACGAGGGCAACGGCGAGTGCGCCGCTCCGACGGAGATTTATATACATAAGCCCGCAAAGACCGTTGAGGGCTGCGAGTATGAGCTCGAATCTGTCGGCGAAAACGGCGCGGCAAAGCTTGTTGTCAGGCCCGTCTCCGGCACCGTCAATGTCAAGATAACTTTTTAAAATACTGATATAACAACAAGAGCTGTCGGTTTCCCCGGCAGCTTTTTGCATTTATATCTGCGATTTTTCTGCTGTGCAATATTCACAAGAAACATATTGATTTTTTGTGACAATAAACAAAAATAAACAAATTTACCATTTAGAATTATATGTGACGGAATTTTTGATAATATAATATCGAAATAAGTTTTTATATCACAATCGCTTTAGGGTATAATCACTCGACCAATCTTATTTTAACAGAAAGGCGTGATTCCGATGTTCAGGTGATATTCGTCAGCTGAAAATCCGACATATTCCGAACAGGTGATTTATTATGAAAAACAAGCGAAAAATTATTATCATTGTTGTGTGCGTCATTGCTGCCGCAGCCATAGCCGTTGGTGCGGGTCTCGGCTATTATTATTCGCGCCCCGAGAGAACGGCGGAGAAAGTTCTGACTGCCGTGTATACCGTGGACGACGCGGAAATTCAAAGGCGCAGAGAAGCCATTGACAACAGGACTTTTGACACATATATGAGCGAGCTGTGCGACGGCGCTGTTACCGATAAATGCACCGAAGGCATGATAGCGGCGTGCGCGCTGTATTACGGCGCAACTCCCGCAAAGGTAGAGAGCATAAAGTTTTCGCCTATAGACAAAGCCACAGGCGATACCGCATCGTTCCAGTATACGGCGGTTTTCGATGACGATTCCGATGTAAAAGAACGAATCGGCCATGTGGTGATGAAAAAAGAAAACGGCAAATGGCGCGTTGACAGCTTTGCTACAAAAAATATTACAAAAGCCGATTGACGGTTGAATAAAAAGCAAGCCTCCCGGTAGAATCGCCGGGAGGCTTCGTGTTATATTCAGTTCTGTTCGTCTCCGAACTTTTCCTCATATGCCTTGATGCACTTGCTGACTATATCTATCGCAACGTCGCGCCCGCAGAGCTCCTTGACTATCGTCTCCTTGCCCTCGAGCATTTTGTATACGCTGAAGAAATGCATTATCTCGTCGAGTATGTGTCTCGGCAGGCTGTTGACATCTCTGTATGCGTTGTAGTTCGGGTCGCGGTCGGGGATAGCGATTATCTTCTCGTCGATAGACTGGCTGTCGATCATCTTAATAACGCCTATCGGATAGCATTTTACGAGCGTCATCGGCAGTATCGCCTCGCTGCACAGCACGAGAACATCGAGCGGGTCGTTGTCGTCGGCGTATGTGCGCGGGATGAAGCCGTAGTTGGCAGGGTAGTGGGTTGAGGTGTAGAGAACGCGGTCGAGCTTGAGCATGCCGGTCTCCTTGTCCATCTCGTATTTGTTCTTGCCGCCCTTGGATATCTCAATGCAGGCGACAAAGTCGTCGCTCTTTATTCTCTCCGGAGCTATGTCGTGCCATATGTTCATCATGGTTCTTTTCCTCCTGTCCTTTCTTTTTATTATATATCCTGCGCGGCTTTAAATCAATATTATAATGATAATTTACCTCGCTTTTGAATCCGTCTTGAAAAAAGCGGAGCGATATAATATAATATCGGAGGAACGGAGTGAGGTTTTTGAAAAAAAGCGGAAAATATGATTTGCAGAAACTGAAAAAGGATGCCCTCGGCTCGCTGACCGCGGTCGGCTGGATATTCCCTCTCGCACTCGCATTCGGCAGCAATTCGCCGTTCGGCGCGGCGGCAGGACTTGTCGGCGCGATAGTGGCGTGTATTATAGGCTCGGGCAGCCCGAACAGAATTCCGACGCCCCATGTCGAGGTGTTCGCGATACTTATCTATGCGGCGAATACGATCGGCGTCCCCGGCGCGATGCTCTCCTGCATTATCGCGGGTATGCTCCTGCTCTTTGTCGCAACTATTCAGTTCAATAAATCTTTTTTCAAGATACCTCCCGCGGCCCTCGGCGCTGTGACTTTTATTGTCGCTGCCGTGCTGTGTATAATCCAGGTCAATTACTATTTCGGCATAGGTGTCCCGGCCGGCTCCGCTTTTGATACCCTTGTCGCTTATCGCTCATACGGCTTTCACTCCAATTGGCGCGGTGTGCTCTACGGCACGATAACCCTCGTCATAATGATAACCTATCCGATAAAGTTCAAAAAGCTCAGCCGCAAAGTTCCTGCACCCGCTGTCGCACTTGTGCTGACTACCGTGCTCAATCTTTTGCTCAATCCCGTCGCAGAGCGCACCGCCATAGACGAGGTCGGCAGCTTTATCTCTACGCCGAGCTTTCTGCTTGTCGGCGATATCAGCATTTTTGATGTCACTCCCGAGAAGCTTCTTCCGTCGTTTATATATGCGTGGGCGCTCGTGGTCGTTCTTGTCGCCGATACGCTGATGAAAGAAAATCAGCTCTCGGTCGTCCGCAATTCGCTTGCATTCAAGGGCTTAAGATCTATAATCTGCCCGGTGTGCGACGGAATGACGGTCGGCGATGAGAGCTCCGAGGGCGAGACCCGAATGACCGGAATCTTTGCCGCAGTCATTATGATCGTGCTTTCGATTGTTGCCCATCCCGTGATAATGCGCGTGCCGACTGCGACCCTCGCCGTTATAATCATCTGCACTGCGTGGAAGAAAGTTCGCTTCAAAGTTATCAAAACTGCGTTCAAGAGCAGCAAAAAGGTGTTTGCCATATTGCTCTTTGCCACAATGGTTGTTGCGGGAATCTTCTGGGATATGGTCGTTGTTATCGATATAGTTTCGATAGGCGCGCTCATCTATTGCTTCGACCGCCGCCGCAAGGTCAGAAAGAAAGCCGAACGCCTGGCGGATATGCGCGAAAAGTCTGAATAATAAAATAATAAAATTAAAGCATCCGTGATTTTTCATCGCGGATGCTTTTTCTTAGTCACTCAGCGGCAGTGTAACCGTTATGCGCGTTCCCTTGTTCTCTTCGCTCTCTATAGAGACCGTGCCGCCGTGATACTGCACAGCATGCTTGACTATCGACAGCCCGAGTCCCGTGCCGCCGGTCGCCTTCGAATGGCTCTTGTCAACCCGGTAGAACCGCTCAAAAATTCTCGCCTGATGCTTCGGCGCTATGCCTATTCCCGTGTCCGAAACAGTGAGCTTCGCCGCGCCGTCGGCGCTGTCGACACTTATATCAACCTTCCCGCCCTCGCGGTTATATTTTATCGCGTTGTCGCAGAGGTTGTATATTACTTCGTAGAGCAGCCTTGAAACGCCGAAAACATATGCTTCGTTTCCGCTGGCGGTAAGCGTCACATCTTTCTTCTTCGCCGCGTCCCCGAGATCTTCGGCAATCTCCTGCGACAGCGAGAGGAGTCCTATTCTTTCATGCGGCATCTCGTCGCCCTCGTCGAGCTGGGAGAGCCTGATTATATCATTTATAAGACTGACGAGCCTCTGCGCCTCCGAGCGTATGTGCCCGACAAAGCGCGGCATGTCCTCGTCCCTGACCATTCCGTTTTCGATAAGTTCCGCGCTCCCGATTATGCCCTGGAGCGGAGTTTTCAGCTCGTGCGATACGTTCGCCGTGAACTCGCGCCGCATCTTCTCGGCGTTCTGCTGTTCCGTCATGTCGAAGAACAAAATTACCGATCCGCGCGCCGAGCCCTCGGACTCTATGCGGCTGATGTCGAACTGATATATTCTCCCGCTGTATTTTGTGCGCGTCTCGCTGTGTCCGCTCTCTTCGGCGCGCTTTATCGCGGCGGATATCTCGCAGCTGCGGTCAATCGAAACAAAATCTTTGCCGATGCAGTTTTCGTCCGCTTCAAACAGACTGCACGCGGCGGGGTTTATGCTCAATATCTTTCCGTCGTTGTCGAGGAGCACAAGTCCCTCTTTCATGTTGTCGGTTATCTGCGTGAACTCGTCCGTCTTTTTCTGCAGAGCCTTTAATTGCTCGTTTATCTGCTCGTGCTGGCGGTTTATCCTGCTGAGCAGGGGAGCGATTTCGTCATATGTCTTGTTTTCAAGCGGGTGCTCGAGATCGAGCGAGTTGAGCGGCTCAACTATCTTCTTTGAAAGCCGCGCCGCAATGACCGCCGAGATTATCAGCGCGGCGACTATCACTATAAGTATCGGCTGCATCGCCTCAAAGACGAGCACGCCTATAGTCTCGCGGCTCGATGATATCCGCAGAACGCTGCCGTCGGCGAGCTTCTTCGCGATATATGTCGTCTTTTGGAGCAGGGTGGAGGAGTAGCGCGTGCTGTGCCCCTCGCCGGTTTCAAGAGCTTCCTTTATCTCTTCTCTGTCCGCGTGATTAGCGAGCGTGTCCGCATCCTCGCGTGTGTCATATATCACCTTGCCGTCGGCGCTTATCAGCGTCAGACGGAATCTGTCGGTGTTTATAGACTCAAGATATCCGCTCCCGCTTATGTCCACCGCCGCCGCGGCGAGATCGAGCTCGTCTTTCATCTGATTTTCAAATGTGTTGCTGTAGTATTCGTACAGACACCCGGTGATTATGGCGAGCGACGCCAAGAGCACGCAGAACGCCGCGAAGAAAATCGATCTGAAAATCCGCTTCGTCATTTGCCGGCCTCCAGACGGTAGCCGACCCCGCGAACCGTCTCAATCATCTCGCCGAACCTGCCGAGCTTCTGGCGCAGCGTGCGTATGTGCATGTCCACCGTGCGCGTCTCGCCGCAGTAGTCCGTGCTCCAGACTTCCTCCATAAGCTTGTCGCGCGTGAACGCCGTGCCGGGATTCGAGAGAAAGAGCTTGAGAAGCTCGAATTCTTTATATGTCAGAACTATCTTCTCGCCGTCGCCCGTGACCGTGTGCTCGTCGAGGTTCACTTCGAGTCCGTCCGCTCTCAGAATATGCTCCTGTGCCTTGGGTTTGCAGCGGCGCAGAACCGCCTTGACGCAGGAGACAAGCTCCATCACCCCGAACGGCTTCGTCAGATAGTAGTCCGCGCCGAGGTCGAGCCCGGTTATCTTGTCATATTCGGTGTCTTTTGCCGTCGCCATAACAACAGGAATGTCACAGAGCTCCGGCGATGCTTTCATCCTGCGCAGAAGATCGATGCCGCTGATGCCGGGCAGCATAACATCAATAACCGCAAGCTCCGGCTTCTCGCCGTCGTTTAAAGCCTCCCAGAACGAAGTCCCGTCCTCGAAGCCCCTGGCTTCTATCCCTGTCGATTGCAGTGCATAAACCTCAATATCGCGTATGCTCGCGTCGTCCTCAACGCACCAGATCATAAGTTAATCCTCCTTGTGCTCTCCCGTTACCGAAAATATGACCCATTCGGCAAGGTTGGTCGCGTGGTCGCCTATGCGTTCAAAATATTTGGCTATCATAAGAAGGTCGAGTATGTATTCGCCGTCCGACGGGTCGTTGGCTATTCTTGAGATAAGCTTTTTCTTGACCTCGTCGAAATATGTGTCCACCGTGTCGTCCTGACTTATGACATCCTGCGCTAATATTGTATCACATTTTACATATGCATCAATACTTTGCGTTACCATTTTTATAACGGAATGCGCCATATTTACGAGAAGTCCTCCGCTTTCGTCGCCGCGTCCGCCGAGAAAGGTGATTATTTCCGCTATGTCCTCTGCCTGGTCGCCGATGCGCTCCATGTCGGTTATCATTTTGAGCGCGGCGGAAATCTGGCGCAGATCGCGTGCAACGGGCTGCTGCTGGAGAAGCAGCTTCAGGCACAGCGATTCTATCGTCCGCTCTTTTTCGTCTATTTCGCTGTCAAAAGGGGAGACTTTGGGAGCGGCGGCGGAGTCTCCGCTTTCCAGAGCGTCTGCGGCGAGAGAGATAACCTTTTCGCAAAGCGCGCCCATTTCTATCATTTCTCTGTTGAGCAGCGCAAGCTGTTCGTCAAATCTGCTTCTCATTATCCGAACCTCCCGGTTATATAGTCTTCTGTGCGCTTGTCCTTCGGCTGAGAGAATATTTCGTCCGTGGCTCCGTATTCTATCAGCTCGCCGAGCAGGAAAAACGCCGTGTTGTCCGATATTCTGACCGCCTGCTGCATGTTGTGGGTCACTATGATTATGGTGTATTTTTCCTTGAGATTTATGGCGAGCTCCTCTATTTTGGAGGTCGATATCGGGTCGAGCGCGCTCGTGGGCTCGTCCATCAGCAGTACCTCGGGCTCGACCGCGAGCGCACGGGCAATGCACAGCCTTTGCTGCTGACCGCCGGAAAGCCCGAGAGCATTCTTTTTGAGACGGTCTTTTACTTCGTCCCATATCGCCGCTCCGCGCAGGGACTGCTCAACTATCTCGTCAAGCTTCGCTTTCGCTCTTATCCCGTGCGTGCGCGGTCCGTAGGCGACATTGTCGTATATGCTCATCGGAAACGGGTTCGGCTTTTGAAAAACCATGCCGATCTGCCGCCTCAGTTCGCTGACATCGACAGACTGCGAAAAGATATCTTCTCCGTTGTATCTTACCTCTCCGGTTATTTTTACCCCCGGAATAAGATCGTTCATTCTGTCAAGCGTTTTTAAAAATGTGGATTTTCCGCACCCGGATGGACCTATGAGCGCGGTTATGCTGTTCCTTTCGATCTCAATATTTATGTCCTTGAGCGCCTGATGCTCGCCGTACCAGAGATTCAAGCTTTTGACGGAAATTATACTGTTGTCTTTCATATCTTTCTCCTTTATATCTGCTTGCGCTTTTTGAAGCAGCGCGAGACAAGCGAGGCTGAGAGGTTTATAAGCACTGTCATCGCCATGAGTATCGCCGCTATGGCGAATGCCGTTGAAAAATCTCCCTGCTCCTTGGCGTAGACATACAGCGCCACCGTGAGCGTTGAGCCCGCGCTTTTGAGACCGTTAAAAAAATTATTTAGCGTGTGCGCAAAGCCTGCCGTGAACAGCAGAGCCGCCGACTCTCCGACGATGCGCCCGACCGAAAGAATGCAGCCGGTCACTATACCGTCGATGCAGCCGGGGAGGACGACGGTTCTTATCGTTCTCCATTTTCCCGCACCCAGCCCGAAAGCACCCTCGCGGTAGCTCTGCGGAACGGTTTTCAGGCTCTCCTGAGTTGTGCGCATGACCGTCGGCAGGTTCATGATAACAAGTGTCAGCGCGCCCGCCATAAGCGATGTTTTCATGCTCATAAACTGGCAGAAGAAAAGCATGCCGACAAGACCGTATATTATGGACGGAATACCCGAGAGCGTCTCCGCCGCGTATTCTATCGCCGCAACAAGCTTTTTGTTTGACGCGTATTCGTTGAGGTATATCGCCGCGCCCACGCCGAGGGGAAGTATGATAACGAGCGAAGCGATTATTATATACAGCGTGTTGAGTATGTCCGGCAGTATGCCGATTCTGTCCGAAAGATAGCTCGGCGATGTGGATATCAGCTCCCATGACAGGCTGGGAACTCCTTTTGCTATAACATAGCCCGTCATGAACAGCACAAGCAGGCAGACGGCTGCCGAGGCAATGCGGACAAGAGCTTTCATCAATATCTCATAAGCTTTTCGCTTTGCATGTATTTTATTTTTCATCCGTCAGCCCTCCCTGTCCTTTTTGAGAAAGAAATTGAGAACGGCGTTTATCATCATGATGAACAGGAACAGCACGAGCGCTATGGAGAACAGTGCCTGACGCTGCAAGCCGCTCGAATATGCCATCTCGCTTGCGACCGCCGTTGTGAGAAATCTAACGCTCTCAAACAGTCTGGGCATATTCGCCGCGTTTCCCGAAACCATCATAACAGCCATTGCTTCTCCGATTGCTCTGCCGACGCCGAGCACAACGGCGGCTGCGATGCCGCTTTTCGCCGCGGGTACGGATATTCTGAAATATGTTTCTGTCGGCGTTGCGCCGAGGGCGAGCGACGCGTCCTCGTATTCTTTCGGCACTGCCTGAAGTGCGGTGACGGAGACTTTTATTATCGATGGCAGTATCATAACCGCGAGCACGATTATAGCGGCGAACAGGCTCGCTCCGTCCGGCAGGTTGAATAATTTCTGTATCCCCGGGACGAGCACGAGCATACCGACAAGACCGTATACCACCGAGGGGATGCCTGCCAGCAGACTGACTGCCGACTGCATGGCGGCGCCGACCTTTGCCGGCGCATATTTTGAGATGTATACCGCCGTAAGAAACCCCGCCGGCACGCCGAGGAGAATTGCGCCCGCAGTGCCGTATACGCTCGTCAGGATAAACGGCAATATGCCGTATGACGGCTCTGCCGATGTCGGCGCCCACGATTTGCCGAAGAGAAAGGGGATGAGTCCGATTTTCTTTATCGCGGGTATGCCGGATATTACAAGATAGACGGTTATTATCAGTACGCATCCTACCGTGACTAAACCGAGAATGAGAAATATGCCGTGGATAATTGCCTCAAACAGTCTTTTTCTCTGAACTTTTTTGTCTTTCATATTTTTCTGCCTTTCGGAAACGGATAAAAAGAGGCGGTCGTCGGACTGCCTCTTTTGTGTTTTAAGCTACGGGTACTGCGCCGGCTTTTGAAATTATGTCGGCGGCTTCCTTTGATGTCGCGAAGTCGAAAAACTTCTGCGCGGTTTCCGAAAGCTCGGTGCCTGTCTTTGTTACAAAGACGAACGGACGCTGTATTTTGTAGCTGCCGTCTTTGACGGTGCCCTCGGTCGGGGTGACTCCGTCTACTTTGAGAGCCTTTACCGTGTCCTTTATCGCCGCGAGCGAAGCGTAGCCTATCGCGTTGGGGTTCTGCGCGACAGTTGCGATAACATCGCCCGTTGAAGTCAGCTCCTGGCGGTATTTGCATTTGTCAGCCGTGCCGGTTATTGATTCAAAGCCGTCCCTTGTTCCGCTTCCGGCTTCGCGCCCTATAAGAACTATCTGGGCGTCGCTGCCGCCGACCTCTTTCCAGTTTGTGATTTCTCCGGTGTAGATTTTCGCTATCTGCTCGGCGGAAAGATCGGATACATTATTAGAGGGATTCACTATCACTGCGATTCCGTCAAGAGCAACGATAGTTTCCGTCAGCCCCTTTGCCTTTTCCTCGTCCTTGAGCGCTCTGCTTGAAAGCCCTATGTCGCAGCGACCTTCGAGCACGGCGGTGATTCCTGAGCCCGAGCCTGTGGGGTTGTAGGTGAACTTTGCGCCGCTGTTCTTTTCTGTGAAGGACTCGCCGAGTGCGCCTATGACTTTTTCCATTGATGTTGAGCCGTCTGTCGAGACCGTGCCCGATGCGGTGTTCCCGCGCGAGCATCCTGCGAAGATGAGAAGTGCCGCAAGAAGCGCGGATGCAAAGCAGATGATCTTTTTCATAAACGAAATCTCCTTGTCTGTCATGTTTGTTTTTGCGGGTCTGAACCCTACATCTACAGCATACAGAATCGGTGTAAAATCAAAAAGCCGATTTTTGTAAAATCGATGTCAAAACAATAAATTGGCCAATATAGCTGCGCGATTGTATATAATGCACAATTATGCGATTTACATTTTGTGGGATATGTAGACTTTTCGCTTATTTCCTTACAAAAGGATTACAATTTGTTTATAGTATGTTATAATATCACATATAGGAGATCGTTTCGGTCTTGTATTAAAGATCACCGTAAAATCGGAGGCTTAATTTATCATGGAAATTGTAAGAAAAGAATATTCATTTAAATCCGCAACTGGTCTTTGCGATATCTACGCACGCAGCTGGGCGCCCGCAGATAAGGACAGCGTCAAGGCCATATTCCAGATAACCCACGGCATGGCGGAGCACGGCGAGCGTTACGCCCGCTTTGCAAAGAAGCTCTGCGAGCACGGCTATGCTGTCTTTGCGCAGGATCATATCGGCCACGGCAAGTCCGTCGCGTCCGACGATGACCTCGGCTATTTCGGCGAGAAGGACGGCTGGAGAGATTTTGTCATCGACTGCCGCTCGCTTACCGATATCGCCCGCGAGGAGTATCCCGGCAAGCCTGTCGTATTCTTTGGCCACAGCATGGGCTCGTTCATCGCAAGAAACTATACCGCTAAATATAACGATGTTCAGGCGGCTATCTTCTGCGGCACAAGCGGAAAGAATCCCGCCGCACCTATCGCCATAAAGCTTGCAAGCTTCGTCGGCAAGAGCCGCGGTAGCCGCCATAAGAGCGAGTTTATCAACAATCTCGCTTTCGGCAACTACAACAAGAAGTTCGACAATGTCAAGACCGAGTTCGATTGGCTCACCAGAGACGAGGACGAGGTTCAGAAGTATATCGACGATAAATACTGCGGCTTCCTCTTCAGCGCGGCAGGATATAAAGACCTGTTCTCGGTTCTCAATTCCGTCTCCGGCAAGGACTGGTATGAGCAGCTCTCTACCGATATCCCGGTTCTCGTCGTCTCCGGCTCAATGGATCCCGTCGGCGATTATTCAAAGGGCGTGACCCAGGTCGCCGAGGATCTCAAGGCTACCGGTCACGATGTCACTCTCAAGCTCTTTGACGGCGGCAGACACGAGATTCTCAATGAGACAAACCGCGACGAGGTCGAGGATTATATCGCCGCGTGGGCTGATGCGGCTCTCGAAAACGGCGCAAAGAAGGCAGAATAAAAATTTTAATTCACAGAGCAGGGGAGTTGTCCTCTGCTCTGTATCTTTTTTTATTCAACCTATTGACATAGTATGTAAATGGGTATATAATCGTTGCGGAATCGGGGGAACGGGTCGAATGATTTGTTTTCCTGTGAACATACTTGATTATTGAGAGGAGTTCTGATATAAATGACCACTATCTATGTTGATAACGCGGCCACGACAAAGACGAGCCGCACAGCAATAGAAGCGATGCTGCCGTATATGGACAAGATTTACGGCAACCCGTCGAGCCTCCATTCCGTCGGACAGGCTGCGGCGGACGCGCTGAGAAAGGCGCGCGAAGAGGCGGCTGAGGTTCTCGGCTGCGAGCCCAATGAAATAACCTTTACCTCCGGCGGCAGCGAGGCTGATAATCAGGCGCTCGTTTCCGCAGCGGCTATCGGCGCGAGAAAGGGCAAGAAGCATATAATCTCCACCGCGTTCGAGCATCACGCGATTCTGCATACGCTCAAGAAGCTCGAAAAAGAGGGCTTTGAAGTGACGCTCCTCGATGTGCATGAAAACGGCATGGTCTCGGCTCAGCAGGTCGCCGACGCTATCCGCGAGGACACTTGCCTTGTGTCCGTTATGTACGCGAACAACGAGATCGGCAGCATCCAGCCCATCGCCGAGATAGGCGCTGTATGTAAAGAAAAGGGCGTTATCTTCCACACTGATGCCGTTCAGGCTGTCGGTCATGTCCATATAAATGTCAAGGAAGAGAATATCGATATGCTCTCCCTCTCGGCTCATAAGTTCCACGGACCCAAGGGCGTCGGACTTCTCTATGCCCGCAAGGGTGTCAGACTGACGAATATCATCGAGGGCGGTGCGCAGGAGCGCGGCAAGCGTGCAGGCACCGAGAATATCCCAGGTATCGTCGGTATGGTAGCGGCTCTCAAAGAGGCGAACGCCAATATCGACGCCAACGCCGAGAAAGTGTCCGCTCTGCGCGACAGACTTATAGAGGGACTTGAAAAGATACCGCACAGCGCATTGAACGGCGACCGCACAAAGCGTCTGCCCGGCAATGTCAGCTTCTGCTTCGAGGGTATCGAGGGCGAGTCGCTTCTGCTTCTGCTCGATGCAAAGGGCATATGCGCTTCCTCAGGTTCCGCCTGCACCTCGGGCTCGCTCGATCCGAGCCATGTGCTTCTCGCTATCGGCCGCCCGCATGAGGTTGCCCACGGCTCTCTGCGCCTGACGCTCAGCGAGGAGAACACGCAGGAAGAGGTCGATTATATAATCGAAGAGACCACCAAGGTCGTCAAATATCTCAGAGATCTTTCGCCCGTGTGGAAAGAGCTTCTGAGCGGCGAGAGAAAATTCACTTTCTGAGAGGAGTAATTCAAAATGGCATTATACAGCGATAAGGTTATGGATCATTTCATGAATCCGCGCAATGTCGGCGAGATCGCCGATGCGGACGGTGTCGGCGAGGTCGGCAACGCGAAGTGCGGCGATATAATGAAGATGTATCTCAAGATAAAAGACGGAAAGATCGACGATGTCAAGTTCGAGACCTTCGGCTGCGCGAGCGCAATAGCCTCGTCCTCCATGGCTACCGAGCTTATAAAGGGCAAGACTATTGACGAGGCTCTTGCTGTCACAAACAAGCAGGTCGTCGATGAGCTTGACGGACTCCCGGCGCACAAGCTGCACTGCTCCGTTCTCGCCGAAGAGGCTATAAAGTCCGCCGTCAAGGATTACTACGACAAGAACGGCATCGAGTATGACCACAGCAAGTTCCCCGAGTGCGAGGACTGCGAGAGCTGCGGCTGCCGCATGGTGTAAAACTATGATGGTATCAAGCCGCGGCAGATACGCCCTGCGCGTCATGGCGGATCTTGCCGAAAACGAAAAGGACGGCGCGTTTATCCCGCTCAAGGAGATTGCCGAGCGCGAAGAGCTCTCGCTCAAATATCTCGAAAGCATTATGACAACGCTCTCGAAAGCGGGGCTTGTCGAAGGCGCGCACGGAAAAGGCGGCGGCTACCGACTCAAAAGAAAGCCGGAGGAGTACAGGGTCAGTGAGATTCTGAAGCTCACCGAAGGCTCGCTCGCTCCCGTCTCGTGCGTTGAGGGCGGCTGCGATCCCTGCGAGAATGCCGGCTCGTGCCGCACCCGCGCGATGTGGACAAAGCTCGATAAACTCATCAACGATTTCTTCGATGGCATAACAATAGCCGACCTGATGATTAAATAACAAAACGACCGCCGGGATAAATCCTGACGGTCGCTTGTTTTATTTATTCAGCTTTTGCGTTTTATCTTTCTGCTAATCGATATTGCCATAGCAATGCAGAGTGCGGACTCGCAAAGAATCAGCAGGATATTCACTCCGTTTATCATTATAGCGTCCAATATAATAAAAACGACCGAAACGATAATGAACAGAGCCTCGAATAACTTCGTATAGCGCTTGGGAAAAATGATGTTCCCGATTATGAGCGAACCCGCAAAAGCCGCGCACCAGAACAGCGCGATTTTAATGTTGAAGTATTTTGCGACAAGAACGGAAAAAAGATAATATGCCAGCAGCATCGGCAGCATGAACGACGATAAAAGCACGGACAGCTGCTTGCGGCTGCTTGAAATATAAATTATCGCCGTTCCGATAACAAGCCATATCGCAAACCCGGAGGTCAGCAGACCGAAATATGAAAATATGCTGTTTGCATAGGCAATGTCGCCGTACTTTGCCAGTATGCCGAAGACTGCGCCTGCGGCTATCATAAAAAGGGGATTGCGGAAAACTTTTTTCGCCCTGTCCATTCAGTACCTCTTATAGAAGCAAGCCGCACTGTAGAATGCGGCTTGCACTTGTATTTTACAGATTCAGGAAATCTTTTCTGTATTTGACTCCGAAGAACTCGGCGAGCTCCTGCATCTCGCTGTCTTTTATAGTGTTTATCCTCGGCATGTGCGCGGTGAGCATGTATATCTGCGCCGCCTTTTCGACTGTTTCTATAAGACCGAAAACTTCGTCCATAGTCTTGCCTGCGCCGTAGATTCCGTGCATTCCCCAGATAACGAGGCGGAACTCTTTCATCTTTTCCGCGGTCGCTTCGCCGATGCTGTTCGTGCCGCAGAGCATCCACGGCAGAACGCCGACTCCGTCCGGGAAAACGACGATGCACTCGGTGCACATCTCCCAAAGGGTGTGGGTTATCTTCTTCTCGTCAAGCTCGTGTATATAGTTCATCGCGAGCGTGTTCGTCGGGTGGCAGTGCATGACAATTCTGTTCTCAGGGTCAACGCTGAGTCTCGCCATGTGGCTCATCAGGTGAGCGGGCAGCTCGCTTGTGAATCTGCCGCCATCGGAGTAGCCCCAGAGCAGCTCGGCAGTCGTGCCGTCCTCGGCGATTCTTATGATGCCGAGATTGTTCTCGGGGTCGAACTGAACGTTCTTGAAGTATTTGCCCGTTCCGGTGACGATGAATATCTTGCCGATGAGCGGCTTTGCGTCAAAGCCGGTCGGGATAGTTCTGATAACTTTTGTGAGGTCGAGATATTCGCCGACTTCCTTTTCGTCGAGCATATAGCTTATGTTGCCGCCGTTTCTCTCGTCCCAGCCGAGACGATACATATTCGCCGTGGTCTGCATCATTTCCTGCACAAAGGGCGCAGTCAGAATGTCTTTCATTTTCTTGCCTCCAGTGTATTCTTTTCGTAGTCAAGTATGGCCGATATATAGTCGCCGGGGATATTTTCGCGCCTGAGATATTCGTCCCAGATGTCGCCGAAAGGCGCCGTTTTCATGTCCTCCTGCAGAACCATGAGCTCCGTGAAGCGGCTCTCGTCCTGAAGCTTTTTCATCTTCTCGTTCGGCTCGAGCAGTGCGAGCAGCAGAGCCTTGTGAACGCTCCTGATTCCCGTGACCCATGCGGATATCCTGTTTATCGAAGCGTCAAAATAGTCGGTCGCGATAAACACTCTGCCGAGCGCGTCGTTTCGGACTATCTCTTTGGCAATTTCTTTCGTCTCGTCGTCGAGAATAACGACATGGTCGCTGTCCCATCTGACTCCGCGCGTGATGTGCAGCGCGATGCGGTCGTTGAACAGGAGCATAGAGGATATCTTGTCCGACACAACTTCTGTCGGATGATAGTGACCGTTGTCCATGAGGGGA
The DNA here is from genome assembly GCA_050873305.1 of Oscillospiraceae bacterium. Classification (GTDB taxonomy): domain Bacteria; phylum Bacillota; class Clostridia; order Oscillospirales; family Acutalibacteraceae; genus CAG-177. The sequence continues at coordinate 5,502 of JBNMIN010000017.1, read as the reverse complement.
GTGATGCCCCTTGAGGCAACATAATTCATGCAGAATTCGGCGGAGCCGACTGTGTATGACTCAAGCCCGATTCCGAAAACCTTTGATTCAAGGCAGACGAAAACTTTCGACTTGTCATACGGCACCGAAAGTATCTCGTCGAGCGAATCCTTGAATCTCTTGCGCGGACCGAGCCTGTCTGCGGGTATATTCTTATATCCGTCGGGAATCCAGATGTTCATCAGGCAGGGTACGCCCGTCTCGTTTGCGAAATATTCTGATATCTCAATGCATCTCTTGCCGTGCTCTATCCAGAAACGGCGAACCTCTTCGTCGGGCGAAGAGAGCGTGAGATTGTCCTTCACCATCGGGTGCGAGAAGAATGTGGGATTGAAATCGATTCCCATACCGCGTTCTTTTGCAAACTTGACCCATTTTTCAAAATGGCGCGGCTCGATCTTGTCGCGGTCGGCAAACTCGCCGTTTTCGAATATGGCGTAGCTTGCGTGAAGATTGAGCTTCTTCTTGCCGGGCATGAGGCTCGCCGCAAAGTCGAAGTCCTGCATCAGCTCTTCGGGCGTGCGCGCCTTGCCGGGATAGTTGCCGGTGGTCTGTATTCCGCCGGAGAGAGCCTGCTTCGAGTCGAAGCCCGTAACATCGTCGCCCTGCCAGCAGTGAACCGAAACAGCCGTGCTGCGAAGCGTCTCTATAGCTTTTTCTGTGTCCACGCCGAGAGACGCATATATCTCTCTTGCGCTTTCGTATCTGCTCATGTTTTTCCTCCTTTTGTCTTTAACACAAGCAAAGTTTATCACAAAAAAGCGGCTCGTTCAATGCTTATTTGGCATAAAAGTTTTTCTTTACTTATTTCATACATATCGTTATAATATTGTTGGATTAAAGCCGTGCCAATGCACGCAAATTCAAGAAAGGTGATATTATGAATGCTGTTGAAATAACCGTAATAGTCGTCGCGGCGGTTCTTCTGCTCTGCGGCATACTCTTCGGCGTGGTGAGCTATCTTGTCTTCTATGAAGTAATAGCACGCAACTCGAAGATACCCGGGAAGATAGACGCCAACGCCAAAAAGAAAATGATGGAGACCAACCCCGAAAAGTTCCTTCTTGACCCGCGCGAGGAGTGGCTCAATAACCAGACTTTTGAGAATTACTCCATAACCAACGTTGACGGAAACAAGCTCAAGGGCTATCTTCTCAAAGCCGACAAGCCTTCAGATGTCTATGTCTTCGGCAGCCACGGCTATCGCTGCTGGGGCAAGCGCGAGTTCAGACTCATGTCGAAGTTCTATCATGATCTCGGCTTCAATGTCTTTATCGTCGACCATCAGGCGCACGGCGAGAGCGAGGGCAAATATATCGGCTTCGGCTCGCATGAGTCGCGCGATGCCATGCAGTGGCTCAAATTCATGACCGATACTTTCGGAAGCGATATCCAGATAATCCTGCACGGCGTTTCAATGGGCTGCGCTACCGTTATGATGATGAGCGGCAACCCCGACCTGCCGAAGAATGTCAAATTCACCGTTGCCGACTGCGGCTATACCAGCCCGTGGGCGGAGTTCGATTATCAGCTCAAGAACGCCCATGTCCCGACTTCTCCGTTGCTCGACGGCGCGAACTTCTTCAACAAACATATCGCAAAATACGATTTCAAAAAGGTCGACGCGGTCGAGAGCGTCAGCCACGCACAGGTGCCGATGCTCTTTATCCACGGCACAAAGGACGATTTCGTCCCCACTTATATGGTGCATGAGCTCTATGACGCTTGCAGCACCGACAAAGACCTGCTTCTCGTTGAGGGCGCTGGTCATGCCGAGAGCTACCCGACCGATTCCGCCGCATACGAGGCAAAAGTCAAGAGCTTTATCGACAAGTATATCGCCGTCGAGTACAAAGCTTGAAAAGAACAGCAAATATTGTCCCTGTCCGCTCGTTGGGCAGGGATTTTTCTTTGTGCAAATTACATAATCGGTGAATCTTTTTTTGTCAGAAGCAACAAAAATAATCAATATTGCAAATTGCAATTGCATACGGTTAAAATAAATGATACTATATATGCATAAAGACAGCTTTGAATAACATACGAAAGAAGTGAGGATATTGAAAAAATCAACAAAAATATGTCTTTTGGTGCTCTCCGCCGTTGTGCTTGCAATCGGGATAGCCGCAATCTGTTTCTTTTCTTCAACTCTTTCTGCGGCAGGCTGTGTTGATTATTGCCGAAAGAATACCGGAAGCGGAGCGAGTGAATTCTTTGCGATAGGCGACGATATGGATGGGAAGAAATATGTCTATTATATCGCATCGGATGTTGAGCCGGGAAAATCACAGGAACTGTTTGTGTTTGAACGTACATATTTAGATAGGTATAAATTCCTGCTGAGCAGCTCTCAAGGCGGAGCGGTTGATGGAGGTGAAAAGGTTGGAGCGTTAAAGTTCTTCCCGGGGAGCGGAGACAAGGATGGCAGTACAGGAGCTGCACTGCTTTTCTTTGGCTCGATCGCCGATGCGAAAATAGCCAGGTGCGAATATAACCTTATTTTGACAGACGGCGAGAAAACTTTTGTGCGGAAAAAGCCATTGACGAATAACAATAACAAAGTGTGGCTCATTGGTTTTTATGGTTTATCTGATTACGATAACCGGACGGTAAAAGATGTTACTTCCGCAAGCTTCTTTGACGAAGACGGAAAGCTCGTCGCGACATATTCAAAATAAAACTAACTCCCGATCCGCTTTTGCAGGTCGGGAGCATTTCTTTATTTCTTCTTTTTCGGCCTCGGTGCGGGCAGCTCGTCATACATCGCCTCAAAGAGCTCTTTCAAAAAACCTCTGTCCTCGATGTTTTCAACCATCAGCATCGGCTTCGCGCCGTCATACGGCAATTCCTCCGGTGCGTCCGGCATCATATTTCGCGCTGCCTGAACGGGCTTTACAAGAAATCGGTTGTCGTATATTCCGCCGATTACTTTTCCGCGAAAATAGAGTATATATTCGCTCATCATCGCCCGGCTCGTCACATCGCCGGCTTCGCTCAGCTGTTCGAGCACATATTCGAGATAATCTTTGCTTGATGCCATATTATTTCCTCTTACTTTCTTCGTATGCCTGTTTTTCGGCGTTGAACTGCTCGGGGCGCTTGAGATAATCGCGGTTGAAGCGTCTGCCGACCGTTATGCTGCCGTCGGGCAGAATCTCGGTTATCGTCACGCCCTGCATCCACTTTTCCTCCGGCCAGCCGAAGTTCGTGCCCATGGTGTATGTCTCGTATCCGCCGCACTGGCTGTATATGAAGCAGACCCCCTTGTAGTTCGCGCAGAAGTCGTTGACATGGTCGTGTCCGCAGTATACCGCCTGAGTGCTGCCGAGCTCGCATATGGCGTCAAACATTCCGCTGTTGAACGGCGAACAGCCGACGGATTCATACATCCCGCCGTAGAAAATCTTTGCTTCGCCCGTCGGAACATACTGCCCGTTTTCGTCGAGTTTCATGACATGTTCAAACTCCGGCAGGGGAATGTGAAAATACATCATCGATTTTACTTTTCCGTATTTCTCTTCCGTCCTGCGCACGCAGTTTTTGTACCATTCTATCTGCTCCGGTTTTAAGAAGTCGTAGCCCTTCATGCCCTCGGGCACTCCGTAGTCTTTGTAATATCTCTCGCGTATGTCGCGCCCGGAGTCGAAGAGATACAGGCTCTGGAGCAGGGAGTTTTCGCCGTTTTTGATATCTATCCTGTAGTTGCCGTAGCCGTAGAGGCTGTCGTCGCCGTGGAGCGCGAGGCAGTGCGGATAGCGGCGCATGGAGTCGAGCATGAGCCATTTGTAGAAGCCCTTTTCCTCGCGGACCTCGTGATTGCCGAATACAATCGCCCAGTATACTCCCGTCTTTTCCATGAAACGCGCGAACTGAACCGCGTCAAGCTGCTGGAACTTCGAGAGGATTATATCTCCCGTGAATATCACAAGATCGGGCTTTGCCTGCGCAATATGATTTGCGAGCATCTGCATCGCCTTGCGGCGCAGAGAGGGCGTGTCGCCGAGGTGGATATCCGTTGTCGTGAGTATTCGGAACGGCTTGTCCGAATATGTGCCATCCTTGTTGAATTTGCCTATTGTGACGCTCTCTTCGTCTTTGTCTATTATCTTTACGCCCGTCTCGGCGGGAACTATATTAACATTTTTTTCAAACAGCCAGTCGCGCCTGTCCTTCGGGAGCAGGGGATATGCGATGCTGTAGAGCTCGAGCCCGAGAGCATTCAAATTGCGTCTGCAAAAAGCGGCTATAGGGTGCATCTGATGAAAACCTCGCTTGATATTTTTTTTGATTATATCATCTGCGAGCCCTAAAATCAATCTTTCGTGTCTTTAAAATCCCGATTTGTAAAATGTAATATATTTTTCTTCTGCGGTTATAACTATATATATCATATAAATTTTTCACAAAACTTTGTTGATTTAAAGGCGCTTAAATGATATAATAAACAATCGAAACGGACGCGTGAGTCCTATATAGGAGGTTTTACAATGAAGAAGTCCCTTGCGGCACTTCTTGCGGTGCTTCTGATTTTCGGCTGCGCCGCCCTTACCGCATGCAGCAAAAAGCGTCTCTCGACCGAGGCGGGAGACAGCCAAATAATTTCGGCAGATGAAATTGCCGATACCATGACCTCGAAAAACGGAAAATACGAAATAGCAATGGTCACGAATGTCGGCAGGCTCAAAGATAAATCTTTCAACCAGGGAACCTGGGACGGAGTCAAGCTCTTTGCCTATAAAAACGGCAAGTCGTATAAATATTATCAGCCCAGAAACGGCAACAAAGCTTCGGATGACGACAGATACAATGCGTTTATCGAAGCAATAAAAGGCGGCGCGAATATAATCGTCGCCACCGGCTATGAGCAGGAGAACGCTCTCAAACGAGCCGCAGCGGAAAATCCCGACACAAAGTTTATCTTTGTTGACGGCTATGTCCTCACCAACGGCGACGGACAGGCTCTCTCGAATGTCGCGGCAGTTGCCTTTAAAGAGGAGCAGTGCGGCTATCTCGCGGGCTACGCCGCAGTTACCGAGGGCAATACAAAGCTCGGCTTTGTCGGCGGCGGAGCGGGCAATAACCCGTCCGTCAACAGATTCGGCTACGGCTTCGTCCAGGGCGCGAACGATGCGGCAAAAGTTACCGGTGTTGTCGTCGAGATGAAGTACAGCTACCGCTACGGCGATAATTTCTCGGCTTCGACCGAGCTTCAGAATATGGTCAACGAATGGTACAAGTCAGGCACGGAGTGCATCTTCTCCTGCGGCGGAGAGATGTGCGATTCCGTCTTTGAGGCGGCTTTGGCGAATAACGGCAAGTCTATCGGCGTCGATGTCGATCAGTCATCTGTATCCGATACCGTTATAACTTCGGCAATGAAAGGACTCAGCTCGGGCGTGCAGAAGATACTCACCTCGCTCTATGCGGGCAAGTGGGTGCTCGTCGGCGGACTCTCTTCAAACC